>CAZXSW010000046.1:0-4756 GCA_964642615.1 uncultured Rikenellaceae bacterium
CTCTTGAACACTGAAACTACAAAACAAAATAGTACTATACGTTAAATAATTTAATTAAAAAAACATGTCGAAAATTAAGTCACTTGCGGATCTGAAGAAGAGACGCGAAGAGTTGGAGGCCGGACTTGACCTTAGAGTCAAGGCGACGGATCCTGAAAAACATGTTCAGGTGAAGGTGGCGATGGCGACCTGTGGAATTGCTTCAGGGGCGAAAGCCATCATGGAGTTTTTCCTTGAGCAGCTTGACAGACGCAACATTCAGGGTATAGTTACCCAGACAGGCTGTATGGGTTACTGTTATGCTGAACCTACTGTTGAAGTAAAGCTGCCGGGCCAGGACCCGGTTGTATTCGGTTACGTTGACCTGAAGAGAGCCGATCAGATCATTGAGAAATATATAAAGACAGGTGAGCTGGTCGACGGCATCATTCCTGTTAATTATGAAACTATTGATTCTAAAGAATAGGAGGATTTGATATGTCAAAATACAGCATGCATCTGTTGGTTTGCGGTGGTACAGGCTGCCATGCCTCTGAAAGCGATGTGATTGTCTGCAACTTAAGAGATGAACTTGAAGCCAGGGGTCTTACCGATAAGGTTCAGGTCATCCTTACAGGCTGCTTCGGCTTCTGTGAGAAAGGCCCGATTGTAAAAGTTATGCCCGACAACACATTCTATGTTCAGGTTAAGCCGGAAGATGCCCAGACCATTGTTGAGGAACATGTAATCAAGGGAAGAAAAGTTGCCAGGCTTCTCTACCACGATCCCAAGACCAAAGAAGCTATTGGCGATACCAAACACATGGGCTTCTACAAGAAACAGATAAGGATAGTCCTCAGAAACTGCGGATTCATCAATCCCGAGAACATCGACGAGTATATAGCCAGGGATGGTTATATGGCTCTCGGAAAAGTCCTTTCCGAGATGACACCCGAGCAGGCAATCAAAGAGATCAAGGATTCGGGCCAGAGGGGTCGCGGCGGTGCCGGGTTCCCAACAGGTCTCAAATGGGAGATCGCCAGCAAAAATAAAGCCGACCAGAAATACGTAATCTGCAACGCCGACGAAGGCGACCCGGGAGCTTTCATGGACCGTTCGGTTCTCGAAGGTGACCCCCATTCAGTCCTGGAGGCCATGGCCATCTGCGGTTACTGCATAGGAGCTTCAAAAGGTCTTATCTATATAAGAGCCGAATACCCCCTTGCCATTCACAGACTCCAGGTTGCACTGGGTCAGGCCAGGGAAGCCGGTCTCCTCGGCGATAACATTTTCGGAACAGGCTTCAGCTTCGACATCACACTGAGATATGGAGCAGGTGCTTTTGTCTGCGGTGAGGAGACAGCCCTTATCCATTCAATGGAAGGCCTCCGCGGTGAACCTACAATCAAGCCTCCCTTCCCGGCCGAATCAGGCTTCAGGGGCAAGCCATCAAACGTAAACAACGTTGAGACCTATGCCGCCATACCGGTCATAATACTCAAAGGCGCCAACTGGTACAATAAGATAGGAACAGAGAAATCAAAAGGTACAAAGGTATTTGCCCTCGCAGGAAAGATAAACAACGTAGGCCTTATAGAAGTACCTATGGGTACCACCCTCAGGGAGATAATCTTCGAGATAGGAGGCGGAATCCGTAACGGCAAGAAATTCAAAGCCGTACAGACAGGAGGACCTTCAGGTGGCTGCCTCACGGAGAAACATCTCGACACTCCCATCGACTTCGACAACCTGGTTGCTGCAGGATCAATGATGGGCTCAGGCGGTATGATAGTAATGGATGAAGACAACTGTATGGTATCTGTTGCCAAATACTTCCTCGACTTCACTGTCGACGAGTCATGCGGAAAATGTGCACCATGCCGCATAGGCAACAAACGCCTTCATGAACTGCTGGGACAGATCTGCGACGGGAAAGCAAAGGAAAGTGACCTGGAAAGACTCAGGAACATGAGCATAGTCATCAAAGACACAGCGCTCTGCGGACTGGGCCAGACATCACCAAACCCCGTACTGTCGACACTCGACAACTTCATGGATGAGTACCTTGCTCACGTCAGGGACAAGAAATGTCCGGCTGGCGAATGCAAAAACCTCATGGAGTACGTCATCAACCCCGACAACTGCGTGGGTTGTACGGCATGCGCAAGGGTCTGCCCCGTCAATGCTATATCAGGTGAAAGAAAAGAGATACATCATATCAATCCTGACATCTGCATCAAATGCGGAGCATGTAAAGAGAAGTGCAAGTTTGATGCAATATTTATCAGATAATCGAAAAGCAATGGAAAATATAAAGCTTACTATTGATAATAAAGAAGTTGAAGTACCAAGAGGTACTACAATATACAAAGCAGCCAGAAAGCTTGGAATCGAAATTCCGGCATTATGCTACATGGATCTTAACGATCTTAACATAGAGAACAAGCCGGGCGGTTGCCGTATGTGTGTTGCCGAGGTTCAGGGCCGGCGTAACCTTGCCCCCACCTGTTCAACCAATTGTGAACAGGGCATGGTGGTTAAGACCCATACATCAAGGGTCCTCAACGCCCGCCGCACTGTTATGGAATTCATCCTTTCTGACCACCCGAAAGACTGCCTTGTTTGTGCAAAATCGGGTAACTGCGAACTTCAGAGCATGGCTCATAAACTTGGCATCAGGGAGATCCCCGGAGCCGAATATGCCGAGATGTCGACCTACAAAACCGACACTTCGCCATCTATAATCAGAGACCTCGACAAGTGTATCATGTGCCGCAGGTGCGAGACTATGTGTAATGACATCCAGACCGTGGGGGCACTCTCAGCAGTCAACAGGGGCTTCATGGCTGCCGTGGCACCTGCCTTCGAGCAGAACCTCGAGCATTCAACCTGTACCTACTGTGGCCAGTGCGTGGCAGTATGCCCGACAGGAGCCCTTACTGAGGTGGATCACACTCCCGATGTACTCAGGGCCCTCGCCGATCCTGCAAAAACTGTTATTGTCCAGACCGCTCCCGCAGTGCGTGCTGCCCTCGGAGAACTGTTCGGACTTGAACCAGGCACCCTCGTTACCGGGAAAATGGTTACAGCTCTCAGGTCACTCGGCTTTGACTATGTATTCGATACCGACTTTGCAGCCGACCTTACTATAATGGAAGAGGGGACCGAACTTCTCGACAGGCTCAACAGACATCTTAACGGCGACACCACTGCCAAACTGCCGATCCTTACTTCATGCTGCCCCGGCTGGGTTAACTTCTTCGAGGAATATTTCCCCGACCTGAAAGATATACCCTCATCGGCAAAATCACCACAGCAGATGTTCGGCGCCATAGCAAAAACATATTTTGCCGACAAGATAGGCGTAGACAGAAAAGACCTTGTTGTAGTATCAATAATGCCCTGCCTGGCCAAGAAATACGAGTGCCAGAGATCTGAATTCTCAACCGACGGCAATCCCGACGTCGACTATTCAATATCGACCAGGGAACTTGCAGCCTTTATCAAACAGGCCAACATCGACCTCAATAACCTCGAAGACGAGAGTTTCGACGCTCCTCTTGGTGAATCAACAGGTGCCGCTGTTATCTTCGGCGCAACAGGTGGTGTCATCGAAGCAGCAGTACGAACTGCCTATGAGGTCCAGACAGGCAAGAAGCTTGAGAGGGTCGACTTCACCGAACTCAGGGGACTCGAGGGTGTCCGCGAGGCAACAATCGACTTCGACGGCCTGCCAATCAGAATTGGTATCGCCTGCGGCCTCGGAAACGCCCGTAAGCTTCTCAATGATGTAAGATCAGGGAAATCACAGTTCCATGCCATCGAAGTAATGGCCTGCCCGGGCGGTTGCATAGGCGGAGGCGGACAGCCTTTCCACCATGGCGACTCCTCAATACTTAAGGCAAGAGCTACTGCCATCTACAGGGAAGATGCAAACAAACCTATTAGAAAATCGCACGAGAACCCCTTCATTATAAAGCTTTATGAAGAGTTCCTCGGGAAACCGAACAGCGAAATAGCTCACCATCTTCTTCATACCAAATATTTTGACAAGAAGAAAAAAATAGTTGTTAAACATTAAAATGCACCGTCAGGTCATTAATAAAATTCAAGACTATGTCAAGTATCAAAATAGAATTGAGACAGGAGGATGTAACAAAAATCCAAGAGATTTGCGCTTCCTTCAACAAAGATCCCCAGGAACTGATCAACGTACTGCACGGATGCCAGCAACACTTCGGTTATCTTCCTGCTGAAGTGCAGGAGGTTATCTCTTCCGAACTTGGTGTTCCCGTTGCAAAGATTTACGGAGTGGTTACCTTCTATTCATTCTTCACCATGACACCAAAAGGCAGACACCCAATTAGCATATGCATGGGAACAGCCTGTTATGTAAGGGGAGCTGAGAAGGTTCTCGACGAGTTCAAAAAAGAACTCAACCTCCAGGTCGGACAGACTTCGGCCGATGGCAAATTCTCGCTTTCGAGCCTCAGATGCGTAGGTGCATGCGGACTGGCCCCGGTGGTTCTCGTTGGTGACAAAACATACGGCAGGGTCGCCCCTGACGATGTTAAAAATATACTTAAAGAATACGAATAGTATATTTAAGTTGATTTGGTAGGTAATGGGAAGCCGGTTTCTTTTGAAACCGGCTTCCCTGTTTTATACCCTAACCCTTATTTCCTTATTTCTGCTTATTTCTGCTTATTTCCTTTATTCTTTATTCCTTTATTTCTACTTACTCCCCTGTTTCCCCTTATCTCCTTATTTCCCCTTA
>CAZXSW010000046.1:4856-19726 GCA_964642615.1 uncultured Rikenellaceae bacterium
AAGACACTTTTTCCTGTATACGGATCGAAACCTGTATAGAACATAAGTGTTGAAAGGGTCATGGGTGTCGGGGTGAAATCCTGGACCTGTTCGGGTCTTATCCCCAGGTCGCGTGCCCCGGCTGCCAGCTCCCTCATGTCGTCATTTGTGCAGCCCGGATGTGAGGATATGAAATATGGTACAATGCCATATTTAAGTCCGTGCTTCTTCATGATGCCGTCGAAATGCGTCTTAAGGGTCCTGAAAAAGGCAAAGGGACTCTTCCTCATGAGATGCAGAACGCGCGGCTCGCTGTGTTCAGGGGCCACCTTAAGACGGCCTGATGTATGACCGGTGAGCAGCTCCTCAAGATATTCAGCTTCATCCCTGCCGGCCTTTGGGTTAAACCCGGGAAACAGCAGGTCATACCTCACACCGCTGCCTACAAAAGCTTTTTTTATGCCCTCCGTCGAGTTTACCTTTTTATATAGCAGGGTCAGGGCCCTGTGATCAGTGTCGAGGTTCCTGCAAACCGACGGCCATATACACGAAGGGCGCGAACACTTAAGACACAGCTTCATATCAGTACCCTTCATCCCGTACATATTGGCCGAAGGCCCTCCCAGATCGGAGATATAGCCGCTGAATCCCGGAAGATCCTTTATCCTTGCAAGCTCCTTAAGGACCGATTGTTCCGACCTTTTCACAATATGCTTGCCCTGGTGTGCGGCTATGGCGCAGAAACTGCAGCCACCGAAACAGCCGCGGTGTATGTTTACCGAGAACTTAATCATCTCATAGGCCGGGATGTCTCCCTTACCTGAATATTTTGGATGGGGAAGATAGCTGAAGGGCAGGTCCCATGTGCGGTCAGCCTCCTTTGCATCCGCCGGGGGGAAAGGTGGATTGACTATCACCATCCTGTCGCCCGAAGGTTCAAGGAGCCGTGCCGCCTCTATCCTGTTCGACTCACGCTCGAAGGTCACGAAGTTCTCTGCAAAGAGCTTCTTGTCTGAAAGGCATTCTTCGAATGAATGCAGCCTTATATCCCTGAACCGGCTTTGGGCAGGCAGCTCTTCATCGCGGCCGCAGCTTACTACAGTCTGGGGGATGTTTTTCAGTGAACCGAACGGCACTCCCTTATCCAGGAGCCTGAGAAGCTCGCGAACGGGCTGTTCTCCCATACCATATATTATCATGTCGGCTCCGCTGCCAAGAAGCACAGAGGGTTCGACACTGTCTTTCCAGTAGTCATAGTGTGTCAGCCGGCGCATCGAAGCCTCTATGCCACCTGCAACAACAGGTATATCAGGAAAGAGTTTCTTAAGGATGGAGCAATAGACAACTGTGGGATAATCGGGCCTGAACCCTGGCTTGCCTCCCGGGGTATAGGCGTCATCGGACCTCAGCCTTCGGGCAGCGGTGTAATGATTAACCATCGAATCCATATTTCCCGCCGTGACGGCAAAGAAGAGCTTTGGGGCACCCATCTTCCTGAAGTCGCGAAGATCATCCTTCCAGTTGGGCTGGGGCACTATGGCAACCCTGAATCCTTCATCCTCAATGACCCTGGCAATGACGGCAGTGCCAAACGAAGGATGATCAACATATGCATCGCCGCTGAAGATAATGACGTCGGGCTGATCCCAGCCGAGGGCATCCAGCTCTTTCCTGGTCACGGGCAGCCACCCTGATATCTGTCTCACTGAATTTTTCACTTGGTAAAAATACTCAATTTTAGTATCTTGCTTCTGATTTCATAAGTTCCGGAAGCAAAATGTCCGCACCCTCAGTAAAATCTGTTGTGTTAACCCATGCAACCTGCCTCCTTCTTTTTCAGGCAGCGGTTTTCCTATCCCTGTTTTCAGTCTCCCCCCACGTCTCAGGTCAGGATCCTGGCAGAAGGCCATCTGTGGGTCTTGTCCTCAGCGGAGGCGCCGCCCACGGCATTGCCCATCTGGGAGTGCTTATGGTGATGGAGGAAGAGGGACTTAAACCCGACTGCATAACCGGCGTAAGCATGGGGAGCATAATAGGCAGTCTTTATTCCCTGGGCTACAGCACCGACAGTATTTACAGCATATTGAAAGTTACCGACTGGAACATGAACCTCTCCGACAAGATACCCGAGAACAAGGTTGTGTTTGTCGAAAAGGAACATACTGACAACAGTCTTATCTCGCTGCCTGTGGTCTTTAAGAAGATACAGCTTCCGGCCGGACTTATTAAGGGGCAGCAGGTCGAGAATATGCTGAGCTATTACCTTTGGCCGGCAGCCGACATTGACGACTTCACAAAGCTGCCACTGCCCTTCCTGTGTGTGGGCACCGACATCCTTACCGGGAGACCCGTGGTCCTGAGAAAAGGATATCTCCCCGATGCCATCAGAGCCAGCATTGCCATACCCTCAATCTTCACCCCTGTCAAGATCGACACCGCCCTTCTTGTCGATGGAGGAGCAGTCAGGAACTTCGCAGTAAGCGAAGCCTTCGACCTGGGCGCCGATATCATCATTGGCTCTTACACCGGCTTTAAGATACTCACTGAAGACCAGCTTGCAACAGTCCCGGAGATAGTAAGGCAGCTGAGCTTCCTCAGAAGCTTTGACGACTACGAGCAGCAGAAGAAGCTGGTTGACATACTGATTGAGCCTGACGTAAAGGAACTATCAATTGCCAACTTCTCAAATGTCGACACCCTGGTAGCCAGGGGCTACAGATCGGCAGAACCCTTCAGGGAACAGTTCAGAAGACTTGCCGACTCACTCGGGCAGCTTGGTGAGCGCCCCGAACCCACTGTAATCCTTAACAAACTCTACTACTCCTTCGACAGGATAGAAATAACCGGAAACAGTAACATATCCGATCAGGAGATACTAGGGGTTCTTGACTTCATGCCCGGGGAATACATAAACAAGGAGACCCTCAGGGACAAGATAGAACTGCTCTACGGGAAAGCCCTGTTCGAAAAGGTAAGGTACTCGATCATACCCGAAGGGGACTCGCTCATCCTCAGGATCGACTGCACTGAAAGACCCAGTACAATGCTCTACGGAGCACTTCACTATGACAACACCCTCGAGTCGGGCATCATCCTCAGACTGATATCAAAGAACCTTCTTGTAAAGGGTTCGATGATAAACATTGACTCTTATATAAGTGAATACTACAGGCTGAAAGCCTCATGGATGCAGTTTCTCAACAGCAAACAGAACCTGGGCATCTCTTTGGCGGCCAGGACCGACAAAACCATGATACCCTACATGGAGGTCCTCGATGATGCAGGCAACATTCAGTACCTGACCACTTCCTCCGCTCTCACCTTCAGCAGGTATATGGGACTTAACCACCTCATGAACCTGTCGTTCTCCTACGACAACAGAAACTTTATACCTGAGATAGCAAGGCTGCGCGAGCTTCAGAGAGTATCCTACAACTCCCTTATTTATTCATACAACTACCAGGTAAACAGCATCGACACAAAACATTTTCCGGGCAGGGGTGCACTTTTCTCTGTTACCGCTTCCGCCGGAAGAATGCAGTCGGCAGTAGTCAGGACCGACAGTGCACGGATGGTGTTTACAGGAAAGCATCCCGGTGAATTCACATTCGGGACATCCTGGTCGGTCGTCTCAAGGCTGAAACAGTACTTCCCTCTGGGCAGAAAAGTGACCCTCTCCCTGGAAGCCGATCTGCTGCTCACATCACTTGAGGGGAATATGGAAAGCATGCGCAACTATTATTTCGTCGGTGGCATAGATGCCATCTCTGAGAGATCAATACCCCTTCCCGGCTTCCATCCAAACGAGATCTCGGTTACCGATATGGCAGGCCTGGGGACAGGGATTGACCTGAGATTAGGTTCTAACTTCCATATTAATCTGGAAGGAAAAGTAGCGGCTGCCAACATGCCCGATCATAACAATCTTCTGGGCCTGATGGCCGGTGCCAGCGCCGGTGCCGGATATATGAGCGTTATAGGCCCCATAAGGGCAGGCGTCATGTACGGCCTGTCATCATACCAGCAAAACTTCAACAGGATAAAGGGTTATGTAAGCATAGGCTTCTCTTTCTGAAATCACCGGAAACCCTGATGATTCACATATGCATCGTCCTGGCTGTCAGTCCCGGCGAGGCGGCCCGATTCTTGCAGTAAAATTTTTAAAGATCCCCGGCAGCATTCTGACGGTTAACATTTTACGGGAGCTCAAAACGATGGAAACACTTAAGACACTTCAGCAGCACAAAAAGATTTGCAGGCTTGTATCTGAAAAGAAGATAAAGCAAAGCCTTGACATACTTAAAGATATGCTATCTCTCGCCTCATCGGGGGATCTCAGGGACGAGTATGAGAATATTGTGATGACATACAGGAACATGCTGTCATATACTATTGAAGGTATCGACGACCCTGAAAGGGACAAGGTTTATCTGAGGCTTATACAATCGATACTGGGACTTGCTGACAGGGTAAGGCAGGACATATTGTCACATTATTCAGGATGGAACACCTACTGGATAAAGCAGCAGACAGAAAAGGAACAGAGGCTTACGGGCCGTACCATCATAGAGACTGTTGATGACCTTATGTTCAAATCAGAACTCGATGAATGGCTCCGGCTCAGCAACGAGATAAACCCCGATCCTGAGTCGGCCCTGTCAAAAAAACACAAGCATCTCATAAGGAGCATCTTCAACCATCTCTGGCTTACCGACTATTATGGTGAAGCCGAAAAGAGCCTTATCGACATTGTTATAAACTCCGGGAAATTCAGATGGCACGAGATGAGCATCTTCGTCTCGGCTATCACCCTGAGCTCGTTCAGGACCTGGCAGACGGATAAGCTTCTCAGACTTATGGACATATACAGAACAGGCAAGGAACAGGTTATGGAGAGGGCTTTGTCGGGACTCATTCTTAACCTCCATTACTACAACGGAAGGGTCACTCTCTACCCCGAGATCACAGATGCCGTTAAAAAGCTTGCCGAAGATCCGGGTTTCAGGGAAAGATGCAGGATCATTGTTCTGCAGACCATACGTTCGAGGGAGACTGAGAAGCTGAGCCGTAAACTTCAGGACGAGATACTGCCGCAGGTAGCTAAGCTAAGACCCCGGATCGAAGAAAAACTAAACCTCGACAACATACTGCCGGGGCAGAGCAGTGAGGAAAAGAACCCCGACTGGTCGGAGATGTTCAGTGACTCTGAAGAGATCTTCAAAACCATGGAAGAGCTGACAAAGCTTCAGATGGAAGGAGCCGATGTATACATGTCGGCCTTTGCCAATCTGAAACACTTCGACTTCTTCAGGGACTTCCAGAACTGGTTCATGCCCTTCTACCCCGACCACGATACTGTCAATGAGATCTTCAGGGATGAGATACTGGGACCGGGAACCAATGAACTGGCTGAAGCATTGTACAAGACACCCTTTATTTGTAACTCAGACAAGTATTCCCTGCTGCTCAACCTGAAATATCTGCCCTCTGCCCAGAAAAGCATGATGCTTAAGGTTTTCAGGACTGAGCTCGAGGGTCTGCGCCAGCTTGGCGATGATGAGCAGATGACTGATCCCTACAGGAACTTCAGGACCAACGTAACACAATACCTTCAGGATATTTACAGGTTTTTTAAACTATCACCCTACAGGAAAGAATTTGAAGATCTCTTCACAGGAAGGCTCGACATTTACAACTCAGAGTTCTTCAGGCTTACATGCAACGCCGCCGAATCGGAGGCGGGACTGGCCGACTATTTCTTCAGCAGGGATTTCTTTGAAGATGCCCTGCACCTCTTCACACGTCTGGTTGAGAACAAACCTGATGATCCGCAGCTTTATGAAAAGATAGCCTATTGCCACCAGCAGTCGGACAATTACGAAGAGGCGCTGAAGTATTACAAAATGTCGGATCTCATTGTCAGAAAAGCATGGACCATCAAGAAGATAGGTCTCTGCAGCCGCAGGCTCGGCAGGAACGAAGAGGCCCTCGGCTTCTACCTTCAGGCTCTTGACCTTGATCCCGGCAACATACACACATCGGTTATGATTGCTCACTGCTACCTCGACCTCAGAAAGTATGAAGAAGCACTTAACTACTATTTCAGGGTTGAGTACAATGATCCGGGAAACCTTAACATATTAAGGCCCATTGCATATTGCTATTTTGCGCTTGGAAGGTTTGAGGAATCATCGAAATATTATGACAGGCTCTCGGAAGGCAAACTGACGGGGCACGATTACATTAATCTGGGACATCTCTCTCTGTGTATGGGCAACAGAAAAGAGGCTGTTGAACATTACAGGAACAGTATCCTCATTGGTAAACTGACTGTTGATGATCTCCTGTCGGACATCAACGAAGACCTTCCGCTGCTTGTGCAGCTTGGGGCCGATGCCGACGACCTTCCTATCCTTCTTGATTACCTGTTATTCAGTATTGGCTGATGCGCCGAATCGGGCGGGGAGAATCTGTTTTGATTGGGTGGTGGCGGACCGGGTCTCCTACCGGGAGAAAATGATCTGTTGCCGAAGCCGGAGCTGTCGTTCCCGAAATTCCTCCTCGATTCCCTTATCATATCATCGCGGCGTTCATCAAACTCCCTGAGCCTGGCAAGCTGCTCCCTGGTAAGGTTTGAGTCCAGCTCCCTGCGGAACTCTTTCCAGTTTGTCTCCATATCCTTCCTGAAACCTTCCTGGAGATCGCTGTTAAGCCTGGCATATTTCTTTAACACCTGTTCTATACGGGCTTTCTGCTGATCATCAGGCTGTATTATCTTATAAAGACCTTCAGTAAAGTGCTCTTCAGAGAAATACATCCTTACCGGCTTCAGTTTATGCAGCCTGAGCTGGGCCGAAGTAAGCATACCAAGGACAAATCCTATGATTAGTATGCCGGTCATCAATATTACTGGACGTGCCTTCATATATTATTTCAGTTTCCGGTAAGCAGGCACACTATGCTTTCGTCATAGGTATCGCTCATGCCGAGGAATGAATTGAATGACAATGAACCTTCCATCAGGAAGATTGATATAAGAAGAAGAACGATGGCAGCCACACCTGTGAGGGCTACACGTTTAAAGATATAGTTAAGGCTTCTGACGAACTCAACCTCACGCACCACTTCAGATCCCCCGCCTTCAAGTCCAGCCAGAACCTTGTCGCTGAAGCCTTCACTGAAATCATAAGCGACTCCGGCTTCACTTATCCTGCTGAAGCTCTCAGCCGGATCGGCACTCTCATCGAGCGATCTGATCAATAAATCCTTAAAATCCGAAGCTTTCATAACTCTACATTTTTTTCAAAATACTCTTTAACTGTTCCTGGGCCCTTGAGAGCCTTGAGAGAACCGTCCCCAAAGGAAGTTCGAGTATCTCCGCCGTCTCTTTTGTCGAGTAACCCTGAAGCATCCTCATTGTAACAATAATCCTGAAACGCGGATCCATCTCCATAAGAGCCTTGTTTACAATTTCAGAAGCCTCTGCTTTTTCACCGGTATCCGGATCTGCAATGTCTATTTCGTGCATCTCGTTGTCACCGGTCTGTGAGAACATTGAAAAGAACTTTTTTCTTCTTTTTATTTCGTTTAACGTCAGGTTTATTGCTATCTTCTGGATATACGTCGATAATTTCGCCTCTCCCCTGAACTCCGGCAACGAATAGTAAAGTTTTACAAAAACCTCCTGTCCGATGTCCTCCGAATAAACCGTATCTCCCAGCATGCCTTTGACCGTACGGGCAACCATTCCCTGGTATCGTCTCACTATCTCACCAAAAGCTGACTTGTCGCCTTCAATTGATGCCCTGACCAGGTCCTCATCTTCCCTTCGCCTGTACGATTCTCTGATCATACGTTCAATAGACAATTAAAGTTTATGGATTATTCCCCTTTGTTAATTTTTATTAACAATAATTTCAGTTTTTTAAGCGGCTATCCGGTACATCCATCTTATTCCAGGGGTCAATATCCTTATTTTCAATAAGTTTAACATCATAATCATCAGAATATCTTACCCTGTGCATATACTGGTTTTCAAAGCCTCCGTTCAGCCCTCTCCTTATAAAATCGAAATCTGTCTGAAGAAGGTCGGGATTATGGATAAGGGGATATTCAAGAAAATCCTTTCCGTGAATAGCCAGTCCGCTTATGAAATAGTATGCAATATCGTAGCCTGACCATGCATAGCTCTGCTCTGAAGGTTCTGTAAGGAACTTATTCCTGAAGGAAGAGGTAAAGTGTCTGACGTCATCTGCTGAATAGTCTATCCAGTATGGTGAAAACACCTTAAGGTTAAGTTCGAAGAGATAACTGTGGTCAATGTTCTCAAGAGATCTGAGAATGGGATAGCCGAATACGTCGATGTCATATTTTTTTGACAGTGAATGGATCTCTGCGAGTGCCTCACTGAGTATTGGTGCTTCTTCAGAAGCTAAAATGATTACGTTGCCACCCTTGTCCGTAAGAGCACTGGCAAGGCCGCTCCCTGATCTGCGTCTTGGGTCGGAGCGACTGAGATAAACTATATGTCTGAACCACGGTCCCGGGTCCCAAACACTTCCTTCCTGATCAGTCATTACATGTTCCCTGAATCCTTTTATCCATGGATCAGCTGTGGTTAGTGTATCAGTGAGAAGAATTATGTTTTGATCGCGGTAATTTTTCATCTCGGCGATTATGTGTTCTCTGGCGACGGCGAGGGTAGGTGTGGCAACATATAAAAAGGGATTGCCTTCAAGTACCGAATTGCTCATAAGGGGTACAGGCGACACCACGGGAATATTCCTGCTTTCTGCCCAGGAAGCTACACGACTGAGATTTGATGAATGGGCGGGACCTATTATAAGGTCAGCATTATCGAGCCGGCCCGAACTTATAAGACGCGAGAGTGCAAAAGTATCGGCTTTTATATCATAAGTCCGGATATTAATATTCAATCCCATAGCCCTGAGGGTGTCAGCTGCAAGCAGTATCCCCAGGTACATTTCAACGAAGCCCAGGCTTCGCGGATAGATCCAGCTTTCCCGGTACGACGGCTGATCCGTTCTTCTTCCCGAACGGCTGGTGTCGGAGGAGGGTATACGGGCATTTTCAGGAAGATAGAAAGGCAGCAGTACGGCAACGTCGATGGTACCGTTCAGATCCCCTACAGGAGTATAGCCTTCCGGCTTCTCAGGTATCATGGTACTGTCGGGCAGCTCAGCAATGAGCGTATCCTTATCGGGCTGAATCTCCCTTACCACTGCCGGGCTTTTCAGTCCGGGTATACGTATATACTCACCAACCTGGGGGAACCTGACATCCCTGTTCTCCCTCCGGAGTTCCCTGAGCGTGACCCCGAACCGGGCCGCTATCGAGGTCAGCGTCTCACCCCTGACTACCCTGTGGTAGTATGCATCATCCTGCTGACCGGGCTTGCGACCGGCAACCTGTTCAGTTACCTTATCATTTCTTTGAGGAACCTGCTGAACGGGTGCCTGGGCAGGCTTTGCCTGTGTATTTTTCGGGACGGCAAGTTCAGAACCTACAGGAAGCTTGCTCACTTCTATCCCGGGGTTTGCCGCCAGTATATCCATACTTGTGACGCCATATTTCTTCGACACAGAATAGATGGTCTCCCCGGGCTGTGTTATGTGATAATGGAACCGGCTCTCGTCACGGACGGCCTTTGATGCCTGTCCGGTGGGTGTTGCCGCAGCAGCAGCTACGGGTCTCACAGGGATCCGGAGTGTCTGGCCTTCTTTTGGTCCGCCGGCAATTGACGGATTCTCTTTTATAAGCTCCGCCTCAGTAAGATTGTATGCCCTTGATATTGAATAATTGGTCTCCCCCTTCCTTACAAGATGGATGTAGTAGCTTACACCTGAAACCACCACCTTCTCCTTCGACCTTTCAACAACCACCTGCGATACCGCCCCATCCGGAAAAAGTAAAAGCAGGGATAACAGGATCAGTATCCCTGATAACTCTTTTCTGTTCATTTCAGAGATTTATTATTTGACCGCAAAGGTAAAAAACTATTTGCAAACCCAAGCCGGTTGAAAAAGTTGTACAATAGCAGCACATCAGGAACCGTGCCGGAATTCTTTCAGATGCTCCTTAGAAAATCCAGGCAGTTGTTTTCTATCCTTGAATGTACATCGCTTATATCTTCCCTTACAAACTTTTCTCCGGTAATTTTCTCGTAAAGCTCTATATATCTGTCTGATATTTCTTCCACGATAGGAGTTGTCATCTCAGGGATCTCCTGCCCTTCCCTGCCCTGGAAACCGTTGGCCATAAGCCATTCCCTTACGAACTCCTTCGATAGTTGCCGCTGAGGCTCTCCTCTGTCAAACCGTTCCTGGTAGCCATCGGCATAGAAATACCTCGAAGAGTCGGGAGTGTTTATCTCATCTATTAAGCAGATCTCTCCATCCCTCTTCCCGAATTCATATTTCGTGTCAACCAGAATTAGTCCGTGTTCGGCAGCTATCGCAGAACCTCTTTTAAAAACCTCCATGGTATATTTCACGATAAGGGCATATTCCTCTTCGGCTATAAGTCCCTTCCTTAATATTTCCTCTCCCGAGATATCTTCATCATGTTTTCCCTGTTCAGCCTTTGTAGTAGGCGTAATAATGGGTTCGTCGAAACGCTGGTGCTCCCTCATGCCGTCGGGCAGTCTGACCCCGCATATCTCCCTGGCACCCGACTTATAGGTTCTCCACGAGCTTCCTGTAAGGTAGGCCCGCACTATCATCTCCACAGGATAGGGCTCGCATATATGTCCTATAGTTACAGTAGGATCAGGCGTGGCAATCTTCCAGTTAGGAACAATGTCACTGGTGGCATCAAGGAACCTGGCGGCAATCTGGTTAAGCACCTGGCCCTTGTACGGGATTCCTTCGGGAAGGACTACGTCGAAGGCTGAGATACGGTCTGTAACGACCATAAGCAGGTATTTGTCGTCGATGTTGTAGACATCCCTTACCTTTCCCCTGTAGACACTTTTCTGTCGCGGGAATCTGAAGTCAGAAGTCACAATTGTCTTTGCCATAGATAATTATTTATTGTTTTCGCTTTTTTGTCCGTTACCTTCGCCAGGCATCTTCTCTTCCTGTTCATAAGCCCTTACTATCCTCTTTACAAGCTTATGTCTTACTATATCCCTTTCGTCGAACCTGATTATGGATATGCCCTCTATGCCGTCAAGTATCCTCATGGCCTGAATAAGACCCGACTCATTCTTTCTCTGCAGGTCTATCTGTGTGGTATCTCCTGTCATGATGAACTTCGAATTCACACCCATCCTTGTAAGGAACATCTTTATCTGGCTTATGGTAGCATTCTGGGCCTCATCAAGTATCACGAAAGCATTCTCGAGTGTCCTTCCCCTCATAAAGGCAAGGGGAGCTATCTGAATGGTCCCGTCATCAAGCAGGGTCTCCAGCTTCTTGAAGGGCAGCATATCATGAAGAGCATCGTATAGTGGCTGCAGGTAGGGATCGAGTTTCTCCTTCATATCACCGGGAAGGAATCCGAGCCTCTCACCGGCTTCCACTGCCGGACGGGTAAGTATTATCTTCTTGACCTCCCGCTCCTTGAGCGCCCTGACAGCCAGGGCAATTGATGTATAGGTCTTGCCCGTCCCCGCCGGTCCCTCAGCTATGATAAGGTCATTGGTAACAGTGTCACCGACAAGCATGGTCTGGTTAACAGTACGGGCCCTCACAGGCTTGCCGCTGGTTCCAAAGACTATCACATCCTCGAAACTCCCGTCGGCCGCACTCTTCATATGAGCATCATCAAGGAAATATTTCTCCAGGTCCTCCTCTTCAATCCTGTGATACTTATTGTAGTATTCTATAAGTCCGTTGAACCTGGCGGCAAAAAGAGCTACCTCTGCCTCCTCTCCCCTGCATTTAATCTCATTCCCGCGAGCAATAATCCTTATTTTGGGATAGAAGCTCCTGATCTTTTCAAGAAGGGAATTATTTGTTCCGAAGAAAACAACAGGATCGATATCCTCAAGAAATATTATTATCTCGGTCATTAATCAAAAATAGTTGTGTGCCCTGTTTCCGCTTTAAAACCGCGGCCTTATTATTGTTTAATGTTTTATAAAAAAAGTTACCTGACTCTCTGCAAAGTAAGTTTAATTTTCCATAGAAGATTATCTTTGTCATAAGTTTTTTACCTATGCCGGTCATCACATTAACTACAGAATGGAGGTCCGATGATATCTACCAGGGAATCATCAGGGGAAAGCTATGCAGTATGTGTCCCGGAGCTGTCATCATCGACAATGCCTCCGGCATTACTCCCTTTGATATCCTCCATGCCTCCTTTGTCGTAAGGAACACCTTCTCCAACTATCCTGAGGGATCGGTTCATATTATCTGTGTCCATTCAGAAGCCCGCAAGGGTGAGGATTATCTTGTTGTAAGGGCCAGGGGGCATTACTTCATAGGCACCGACAACGGCATATTCAACCTCATCCTTAATTCCCCACCCGACGAGGCTGTGAGGATTAAGAAAGGCAAAAAGACCAACGAGCTGGATATCTATGCCATGGCAGCCGCCTGTCTTACTTCAGGAGGTAAGATGAGCGATCTGGGCGAACCTGCAGACAGTATCTCGGAAAAGATGCCTCTCAGGGCAACCATCGACAGGGATGTGATCCTCGGCAGTATCATCTTCGTGGATTCCTACGGGAACGTCTTTTCAAATATAACCAGGGAAGTCTTCTCAAGGGTTATCGGTGAGAGTGAATTCAGAATACTTATACAGAGCAATAAAAACTATACAAACAGAATCTCAAACCACTACCACGATGTTTCCGTGGGTGACCTGCTGGCACGGTTCAACGCTCTTGACCTCCTCGAGATTGCCATTAACGGGGCCGACATCTCCGAACTGCTTAGTCTCTCAACAGGCTCGGTAGTGAGGATTGAAAGGCTGGATAAAGAGGCTTCTGCCGACAGGCTTTTTTAATTTTTTTATGATGAATAATAAAGGAAAAAGTGCCGAAGAGTTTGTAAAACTCCTCGAAATACTTGATGAACTGAGAGAGAAATGTCCCTGGGACAGGCAACAGACAAACGAAAGTCTCAGGAAACTAACAATAGAAGAGACATATGAACTGGCCGACGCCATCATCTCAGACGACAATGATGGAATAAAGAAGGAACTGGGCGACCTGATGCTGCATATAGCCTTTTATGCCCGGATAGCATCCGAAAAGGGCCGGTTCGGGATGGCCGATGTGCTTAAGGGTATAACCGGAAAGCTTATATACCGCCATCCACATGTCTTCGGCGATGTTAAAGTGTCGGGAGCCTCTGAGGTGGAGGAGAACTGGGAACAGCTAAAGATGAGGGAGACAAAGGAATACAAGCCAGTTCTCTCGGGAGTGCCTTCATCCCTGCCTGCCATTGTCAAGGCCAACCGAATCCAGGAGAAGGTAAGGGGAGCCGGCTTTGACTGGGAAGAACCCGAACAGGTATGGGACAAGGTTCAGGAAGAGCTGACAGAGCTAAGGGAAGAAATAGGCAACTGCGATACCGGGCGCATCGAAGCGGAGCTGGGCGATCTGTTTTTCTCACTTATCAACGCTGCCCGTCTCTATGGAATCGACCCTGAGGCAGCACTCGAAAAGACAAACCGTAAATTCATAAGACGTTTTAACTACCTCGAGAAGGAGACTCTTTCAAAAGGCCTGTCGCTCCACGACCTCAGTCTCGATGAGATGAATGAGATCTGGGAAAAAGCCAAGACAGGGGAATAAACCCGGGGGCATCATCCTTCCGGCATTTTTACAAGTGGCTTGTAACCAACCCGCAAAAGGTCTGACTCTATCTGAAAATATAGCTGAGCAGCTGGTATATGATCTTTGCTGCGATGAAGTCGGGGGCTTTGTTTGACTTCGAAGGACAGAGCTCTACAAGATCGAAGCCAACAACATTCCTTGATCCGGCCACGTCGCGCAGAAAGCGCATAAGATCCTGGTATGATGGTCCGCCCGGCTCCGGAGTCCCGGTAGAGGGTATTAGTGAAGGATCGAACACATCCATATCTATTGTAATATATACATTCCCCGAAAGCAGTGAGGCTGCCCTGGAGTAAAGTGCCCGGTCGTCGTACAACTCATGGGCAAAGAAGATCCTCTCCCTGTCCATCAGCGGCACTTCATCTGCCGACATGCTCCTTATCCCAACCTGTACAACAGATGCTACCTCCCTGATGCGGGCCATGGCACATGCATGATTGAGAGGTGAGCCTTCGTATTGGGGACGAAGGTCGGAATGGGCATCGAGCTGAAGCACTGTAAGGTCGTCAAACGCCGAGGCAATGGCTCTTGCAGCTCCTATGCTTACTGTATGGTTACCTCCTACTGTTACCGGGAACCTGCCCGAAGAGATCTGCTCCGACACCTTGCGGTATACTTCTTCAACAAGGGCTTCGGGACTTTCCTTCACCATAACGGGTGGCAGGGTGTGTATGCCTTTAAGCTGGACCTCCGTACCGGTTTCTATATCGTAGAACTCGAGGTTTACTGATGCCTCCATGATGGCTTCGGGACCACTGTCGGCCCCCTTCATCCAGGTGCTTGTCTCATCATATGGTACGGGCAGTATGACTATCCGTGAACGGTCATAGTCACTTATTACTTCATCACCTCCGAAATTAACCATAAGAATCTATGTAATCAAAAGGATTTTAATTTGGCGTGTTGCGTGAGTCTGTTCTGATGTTCTGATGTTCCAGCGTTCCAAAGTAAAAAGATAAAAGATAAAAGACAAAAGACAAAAGTCAAAAGTCAAAAGTCAAAAGTCAAAAGTCAAAAGACAAAAGACAAAAGTCAAAAGTCACAAATAGATTTACCTGATTAATTATCATGCTTATACACT
>CAZXSW010000047.1:0-19171 GCA_964642615.1 uncultured Rikenellaceae bacterium
CCGTTTTCATTGCAACTCCCGTTTTGTCTGAGAACCAGATGAAGGAAGCGGTACAGAAATTCAAGAAGGTCATCACCGACAATGAAGGTGAGATCGTTCATGAAGAGAACTGGGGGCTTAAAAAGCTGGCCTACCCCATTCAGAAAAAGTCGACAGGCTTTTATTATCTGTTAGAATTCAAAGGATCCGGCGATCTGATAGAAAAACTGGAAATCCAGTATCGCAGGGATGAAAGGATCATCAGATTCTTAACATTCAGGATGGAGAAATTTGCCATCGAATATGCTGAAAAGAAGAGAAAACAGAAAGAATCAGTAAAATCGAAGGAGGAATAAGAAATGGCACAGAACGAATCAGAAATCAGATACCTGACACCCCCGACTGTTGAAGTCAAAAAGAAAAAATACTGCAGGTTTAAAAAGAACAGGATCAGGTATATCGACTATAAAGATCCTGAATTCCTTAAGAAGTTCCTGAACGATCAGGGAAAAATCCTTCCCAGAAGAATCACCGGTACTTCACTCAAATATCAGAGGAAAGTTGCAAAAGCCGTCAAGAGAGCACGGCATATAGCTCTTCTTCCTTATGTAACTGACCTTTTAAAATAAACAGGGAGGATTAGACTATGGATATTATATTAATTCAGGATGTCAATAAGCTTGGACAGAAAGATGACATCGTTCAGGTAAAGGACGGTTATGCAAGGAACTTCCTGATTCCTAAAGGATATGCGATAGCAGCTTCGGCTTCGGCAAGGAAGATGCATGCCGAGAACCTCAGGCAGCGTGCCCACAAGGAAGAAAAGATAAAGGCAGAAGCCCGTGAAATAGCTGAAAAGCTTAACGGGTTGAAATTGATTGTCGGAGCCAAGACAAGTTCATCAGGAAAAATCTTCGGTTCAGTCAACACAATTCAGATAGCCGAATCGCTCAAAGAGAAAGGCTTTGATATTGACCGCCGCAGCATCACCCTTCCTGAAGATCAGATAAAGGAAGTCGGCAGCTATAAGGCTGTTATAAAGCTTCACAGGGAAGTAAAAGCAGAAGTTGATTTTGAAATCATAGCAGAATAACCGCTTTTATAAGATACAGGGAGGCTGTTCCGACGGAACAGCCTCTTTTTTTTTGCTCCATGCTCCGGTACATCATCAAACTCAGTCCGGGCAACTTATTAAGTCAATCCTTAACTGCCACAGTACGCCGGACAGCATAAGTCATCTGGCAGCAATGGCATCAATCTCAACAAGTGCCCCCAGCGGAAGTTCTTTAACTGCAAAAGCTGCTCTCGCAGGCTGATCAAGCGCATAGTATTCTGCATAAACAGCATTCATTGCTTTAAAGTCTTTCATATCGCTCAGGTAGCAGGTTGATCTGACAACGTCTCCAAAACCATATCCGGCTTCAGTGAGGATTGCTTCAAGGTTCCTGAAGACCTGTCTTGTCTGTTCTGTGATATCCTCACCATTTATTTTTCCCGTCACCGGATCAAGGGCGATCTGACCCGAGACATAAAGGGTATTGCTGATCTCTACTGCCTGGCTATAGGGTCCCACGGCAGCAGGTGCCTTTGTAGTGCTTATTATTCTTTTCATGTTTTTGTTTTTTGTTATATAGGGCAACAGTAAAAGGATTTCATCACCATATTATGTGCAGGGTTTAGCCGCCAGGCCCTGTCACCGGCATTTATCAGAGAATCAGAAATTGTCATGATAATCCTTCCTTCTTTCATACTTGAGGTCCGAAAGGATAGGAGCCTTGACCCTAATTGTAAAGTTCCACATCTGCATAGTCCCGTTGGGTATCCAGTTAAAGCTCATATCCCAGCAATGCAGATCGCGCGATATTCCTATCTGTGTCATGGTTATATCCTTCATTCTGAAGTCATACCCGCTGGTGTATGTGATAGTCATCTTTTTAGTAAGGGAGAGGTTGCCGTTGACAGAAAGAGTCTGATTAAGCTGCGACTTATTGAAACCTTTTGAATAATTCAGGTTATATCTGACATACATCGACCAGGGTACATCGAAAACGGGATAACCGTAGGCATCGGTCATAACCTGACCCTGCGTTCCGGCAAATCCACTCTGTCCCATCATAGCCCTTTCGGCCTGCGACATGGCAGGTTCATTAACCTGCTGGGTCTGCGGCCTTACTGAAGTCTGACTGTCCTTACGGAATAGCTTCCCGGCATCAAAATCAAGACTTACCGAGAAACCTGTCAGCCGCAGCGGCCTCTTATCAACCGAGTACTGGTACCGGCCCGTAGGTCTGCCGTTTTTGTCGAGGGCATAAAGCGAGAACGAGCTGTTTGCAGAGATATTGAAGTTTTCAAGAAGAGTGGTTCTCATAGAAAGTGATACAGGGGCCCATCTCATCGAATCGGCAAAGATATTATATGAAGTGTTTACACCCAGGTTATCAATCACCTTCACCTTAACCGGCTTTCCGGTTGTATCATTCTTCTGGAAAACCTTGGCTTCAATGATGTTAATAAGACTGAAGTTCACACTACCGCTTCTCTTTGAAAGTGAAGGTGTTCCGAATATATTTCCTTCAAACACCGAATACTCGCTCATCCTTCCTGAAGTATCCCTCTGAACTGTTCTGTAAAGGTCCGAACTCAGGCCCTTGAATGCCGGTATGAAACTGAAGCCAACTGAGGGCCGCATTACATGACGTACGGCCTGCACTCTTGAATCGGGACTGGTGAAGGTATAGGTTCCGTACAGTTGAGGATTAAAGCTTGCACTTACTGAAGGCCGGAATGAATGACCATAGAACAAACCATTGATTGTATCATTTATCACTGAAGGTCTGTTCTCGAAAGTCTCGGGATCAATATAACCGGGATCCCAGCGTTTTTCAATCTTTCTTGTATACAAAACCCCGGTATATGAAACCTGCGGGGAAACCGAGAAATTCCTGAATGGCCTTAGCTGAAGACTAAGAGGAGCCTCATGCCTGAATCCGCTCCTCATGTTGTTCCATACCTTATTGGTGAACAACAGTGAGTCATAGGTATTTATCTGGTTGTCAACAGAAGCTGTATACTGAAACTGCAGCTCCTGATACCATTTTGACGGTCCCGGGTTCCTCCTGCTCTTAAGAGGATAAATTCTTGAGGTATTGAAGTTAATCTTCGGCAGGTTCAGACTGACTGTTTTGTTTCTGACATTCTGGCTGTGGTTCATGCTTGCCGACAGGTTGAAGGGAGTTCCGTCCCAGGTCCTTGAATAGCTTACACTCGACTGCCTTTGGGTTGTAACATGTTCTGAAACGCTATAGCTGTTGGTCTTGTCATAACCACTCGAACTCATGTTGACACTGGCCGAGAATCTGGATCCGGGCCGTGCTTTGGCATCCTGCATAAAGTTCCAGCCTATCTTGTAGTTTGACTCCTTCCTGTAATCGGACAATCCTTTATGTCCCAGTATATTGTTTGCATAGCTGAATGAGAAATTACCGCTGTATTTATAAAGCCTGTTGTAGTTTGTGGCAGCGGTTGCCATCCATGTACCGTTGGTATAGATACTTCCCCTCAGCGCCAGGTCAAAATTATCGTTGATAGCGAAATAATAGCCCCCGTCCGACAGGTTATACCCCCTTTCCCTCTCCTGTCCTATCCTTGGCACAAGAATTCCCGAGGCAGCACTCTTAGTCTGGATGGGAAAGAAACCAAAAGGTATGGCTATTGGAAGCGGGATACCCTCCAGGACAAGGTTGCCCGGACCTGAGATTATCTTTTTCCCCGGGTAGACCCTGGCTCTTGGAAGATTTATGTAGAAATGAGGAGGATCAGCATCGCAGGTCGAATATGTACTCGATGCAATGTTACTGGTACCATCTTCAAGCAGCTTTGTCACCTGACTTCTAAGAAGTCCATCCTCCTGTTTGGTAAGTATATTGAATGCAATAGCCTTTTTTGTTCTGAAGTTATATGTGAGTTCCCGCGATTCGATGACCTGGGAGCCCTCTCTGAAGACAGGTGTTCCGGCCAGCTTACCTGTCGAATCCTTTAATCCGGTGGCATACACTGTGTTACGGGCCATGTCAAAGACTATGGAATCGGCAGTGATCTCAATATTGCCATAGGTAACTTTAGCCTTTGTGTGAAGAATAGCAGTTCTGTTCACCATGTCGTTCCTCTTGTATCCTTCCGCGCTGTAAGTAACCTGTTGATCAAGCGCCCCATCAGTGGCAACCTGAAGAACCCTTCCCCGGGAACTGGTCACAGTGGTATCGGGAACGAAAATAACTGAATCAAGGGGTACCCCGGTTTGTTGAGACAAAAGGGGAAACATCCTGATCATCACGAGGAACACTACAAGGAACCGCTTTTCTTTAAAAAAATACAACTTAAATATTATTTTTGTATAGTTTTTGTGTGACTTCGAGATGTCAGCGGCAAAACTATTAAAAAAACATTAACTTATTATGTGCATATTACTTAAAAACGGCAAACATAGCAGCTTTAATATATTCACATTCCTTCTTATTCTTACTGCAATGGTTACATTGCCTGTAACATCCCGGGCCTCATCTCCTGCTGAGGACAAGAAATGGACAATAGTTATCGACGCAGGGCATGGAGGGAAGGACCCCGGAGCACTTGGGGCCAACTCAAGGGAAAAAGATATAACACTAGCAATAGCCCTTCTGACAGGAGAGTATATTGAAAAGAACATACCCAGCGCCAGGGTGCTCTTCACAAGAAAGACTGATGTCTTCATAGGTCTTAAGGAAAGAGCAGAATTTGCCAATAAGAACAAGGCCGACCTCTTTATCTCGATCCATGCCAACTGGGCTCCTTCAAAGACCATCAAGGGGACAGAGACCTTTGTTATGGGACTGGCAAGGGATAAGCAGAACCTTGAAGTCGCCATGAAGGAAAATGAGGTTATCCTGCTTGAAGAGGATTTCTCGACAAAATATGAAGGTTTTGATCCGAAATCGCCTGAATCATATATTATATTCACTCTTATGCAGAACGTCTACCAGGAGCAGAGCACGAACCTTGCATCAATGATCCAGAACCAGTTCAGGACCAGGGTCAACAGAAACGACAGGGGAGTTAAACAGGAAGTATTCTGGGTTCTGTATATGACAACCATGCCAAGCGTTCTTACCGAAACCGGCTTTATAACCTCTCCTGAAGAAGAGAAGTTTCTTACTTCAAAGGAAGGACAGGAATACATGGCATCGGCAATATTCAGGGCCTGCCGCGACTATATAGCCGATTTAGGGAGTAAAACAGGAATTTCTCCTGCACAGCAAAGCAACGCTGCAGAAGTAACAAATCCTGCGGCGGTCACCCCAGCCATTCAGGGCGACATAACATTTATGGTTCAGGTGGCAACCTCTGCCGAAAAAACCGATATTAAGCCGGATAACTTTAAGGGAATTCAGGAGATAACTGAAATACAAAGCCCGGGAAGATACAGGTATGCCTCAGGCAGATTTTCTACTTATGATGATGCAGTGCAGCACAGGAAAAAAGTTGAAGGGCTCTTCCCTGATGCTTTCGTTATTGCTGTAAAAGAGGATAAAATATTACCTTTACAGGATGCATTGCAATTACAAAAACGGTATTAATAATAACGGCTGATGAAAAAGATCTCTCACGAAGTTAAAATCGGTGCAACAGTACTGGTCACTCTCCTTGTTTTTATATGGTTGTACAATTTTCTTCAGGGAGAGGACCTGTTCAACAAGACCTATAAATATTATGTTGTTTACGATCAGGTAGGAGGACTTGCCGAATCAAGTCCTGTTGAAGTTAACGGCTATAAAGTTGGTGTGGTTCAGTCGATCAGATTCATTGACCCGACAAGCGGAAGGCTTCTGGTTACAATGAGTATTGACAAGGGATTCAAACTTCCTGTCAACACTGTTGCCGAGATCACCACAGCATCCCTTATTGCAGGGATGAAAATTCAGTTCGTCTATGGCGCTGGCCCGGGAAGCTATCAGAACGGGGATACCATCCCTGGCAGACTTGCAAAATCATTACTTATACAACTTGAAGAAGAACTGGTGCCTCTCAAGACCCGGATCTCGGGACTGATGAACCAGCTTGACTCGACAATCTCGTCAGTAAACGACCTTCTCGATCCGGAATTCAACAAAAACATTGCGGGAATAGTGGCTAACCTTAACAGTACAACCTCCGCCCTTGATGAAGTTGTCGTTTCGCAGAAGACCGACCTTAAGACCACCCTCGCTAACCTTAACACCTTTTCAACCATGCTTGCTGATAACAGCTCAAAAATGGGCAGCACCCTCAGCAACCTCGAACAGATCTCGGATACACTTGCAGCAGCCGACCTTTATTCTTCAATGGGAAAACTTAAGGAAAGCCTTGAGAGCATGTCACTGACACTTAAAAACCTGAATGAAGGAAAAGGAAGTGCAGGACAGCTGCTTACTGACGACTCTCTGTACTCCAACCTTGCCGGAAGTCTCAGGAGCCTCGACCTGCTTCTCCAGGATATGAAGGATAATCCTAAGAAATATGTTCATTTCTCATTATTCGGACGAAAAAGTACTCAATAAGGCAAAAATTAGTTAAATTACAGACTGTCTTGTGGTTAATTCCTGATGCTATATTAATGACAAGATTGTCCTTATTATCTCCTTCCCGTGACGTTTAAAATATGTTGTACTATAATAGACTGGAGGCCACAATCAAAGTATTTTCAACTTACATAAAACATTGATAATCAGTATAATATTTTATTTTAATTTTTTTTAACTTATAAGTTACTGATGACTAAAAACATATAGTTTTTTTGTAAAAGTCAAGCGAAAAAAATTTTTTTTTTAAGATATTTTTTTACAAATATTGCTAGCTGAAATACTGAGATCAGGAGACCATTTTTAAAAACTAACTAATTCCATGAACAAAAACCACATTGATGTTTGGAATAACTGTCTTCAGATAATCAGGGATATTATTCCTTCCGTCAGCTATAAGACCTGGTTTGAACCCATTGTACCATTAAAACTTGAAAACAACATCCTTACGATTCAGGTTCCTAGTCCCTTTTTCTATGAGTACCTTGAAGAACAATATATAGATATACTTCGAAAGACCCTTCGCAGAGAGATTGGCACAGAAGCCAAACTCGAGTATAATGTTGTAATGGAGAATGCAAATTATGCCGAAGGCAAACCCTACACAGTAAAATACCCTTCAAAAAACAAGAGCGACCTAAACAACAAGCCCGTTCAGGTCCCTTTTGACCTTACCCAGCCGTCAATAAAGAATCCCTTCATTATACCAGGGATAAAAAAAATACATTTTGATCCGAAGCTTAATCCCGACTATAACTTCAGTAATTATGTTGAAGGTGAATGCAACCGTCTGGCACGTTCTGCAGGAATAGCCGTCGGGAACAATCCCGGTGGAACCGCTTTCAATCCACTTATGATCTATGGTGATTCGGGACTGGGTAAAACCCATCTGGCACAGGCCATAGGAATACTTGTAAAGGAGAAGCATCCTGACAAAGTCGTTCTTTATGTGAATGCCAACAAGTTCCAGACTCAGTTTGTTGAATCAATAAGGAATAACAACAAGAACGATTTCCTTCATTTTTACCAGATGATCGATGTGCTCATCCTTGACGATGTTCATGAATTTGCAGGAAAGGAGAAAACACAGGATACTTTTTTCCATATTTTCAATCATCTTCATCAGTCAGGTAAACAGCTCATTCTCACATGCGACCGTCCCCCTGTGGAACTTCAGGGCATGGAACAAAGGCTCCTTTCGAGGTTCAAGTGGGGTCTTCAGGCTGACCTTCAGAGGCCCGACTACGAAACAAGGCTGGCTATTCTCAAGAAAAAAGCATATAACGACGGAATAGAGCTCCCCGAGGAGATTTTTGAATTTCTTGCAATAAACATTTCCAATAACATAAGGGAACTTGAGGCTGTTCTTATATCACTTTATGCCCAGTCCACCCTCAACAGAAAAGAGATCACCCTGGAACTTGCCCGTCAGATGGTTGAGAAACTCATAAGTACAACCCGGCGCGAGATAACCATTGAGTTCATCCAGAAAGTTGTATGCGAGTACTACAAGATCCCTGTCGATCTGATCCAGGGCAAGACAAGAAAACGTGAGATAGTCCAGGCGCGTCAGGTATCCATGTATTTCTCAAAGAACCTTACCAAAGCTTCACTTGCCAGCATAGGTTCCCATATAGGGGGAAAAGATCACGCCACTGTATTGCATGCCTGTAAAACAGTTAACAACCTGATGGATACAGACAAGCATTTCAAAAACCAGATAAGTGAAATTGAAAAGAAACTAAAGGTTTGAACATGGATATCAATAACCTTAATAAGATCTTTTTTGAGAAATATAATAACAGGAATGAACAGCCTGTTATTTTTTTTTCTCCCGGCCGGGTAAACCTTATCGGGGAACATACCGACTATAACGGAGGCTTTGTATTCCCCTGTGCAATCAACTACGGCACTTACCTTGCCATAAGAAAAACAAAGGACCCAAAAATCCGGTTCAGCACCCTTAACTTCGCCGAAGATACCACCGTCGGGATTCCCGTTGACGGTCGTTTTGCAAATACAGGCAGGAAATGGGTAAACTACCCGCTTGGAGTAATGAATGAGTTTATTGCTCACGGGGCCGTGCTCCCGGGGATGGAACTTTTGTATTCAGGCGATATCCCGAACGGTGCCGGGCTATCCTCATCAGCTTCCATTGAAATGGTAACGGCAGTTGCCCTTAACCAGCTATTAAACCAGAATCTGGATATGCTCGAACTGGTAAAGATGAGCCAGAGGGCCGAAAACAATTTTGTGGGTATGAACTGTGGCATCATGGACCAGTTTGCCGTCGGTTTCGGAACCAGGAATCATGCAATTGCCCTTGACTGCGACACTCTTGCCTATGAAAATGTCCCGCTCATCCTTGGCGATCACTCCCTTATTATTGCCAACACAAATAAAAGAAGGGGCCTTACCGATTCAAAGTATAACGAAAGAAGAGCTGAATGTGAGAGTGCAGTTGAGCTTCTTCAGTCATACAGACCCATAAGGAACCTGGGTGAACTCGACAGCAACGACATCCCCGCACTGGAGAAGTTCATCGCTGATGATGTCATAAGGAAAAGGGCACATCATGTAATAACAGAAAACGCAAGGGTAAAAGAAGCTGTTAAAGTACTGAAGGATAACGACCTCCGGCGCTTCGGAGAGCTAATGTTACAATCGCATGAATCGTTAAGAGACGACTATGAAGTAACCGGATCTGAACTCGACACCCTGGCCGGTGAAGCAGTAAGACTGCCAGGTGTTCTGGGTTCAAGGATGACAGGAGCCGGCTTCGGAGGTTGCACTGTAAGTATAGTGGAAAGCGGTTCAGTGGAATTGTTCATTACTGAACTGGGACAGATCTATACTGAAAAAACTGGACTGAAAGCTGACTTCTACAGACCCCTGACAGAAGACGGAGCCCGGATGATTTAACCGGGCTGACCCTCCATTCAGTTTTACTGTCTGTTTGCCCTGCCGGCGTACTTTACATCTTTGACACACCTGAAACCGACAGTCTCACTTCTGTCAAATCCCTGCGATACCATCAGAAGCACCTGGGTATAATCAAGGGGCTGGGGACCTCCCTGTAAATACCACCAGCTCGATTCAGGCTTATAGAAGCTGCCACCCCTTATTACCTGCATATAGTTTGTACCGTTGAACCAGATATCCCCGGTGGCCTGCCATACATTACCGACCATATCCCATACACCATAAATGCTCTGTCCCTTGGGAAAAGCATTGACCGGTGTAGGCCTGTCAAAGGCATTGTTACAGTGTGTCCCGTGAAAGTCATCTCCCCATGGCCATCTGCGCCCGTCAGTACCCTGGGCGGCCAGTTGCCATTCGGCTTCGGTAGGGAGCCTCTTCCCCATCCAGGCGGCATAAGCCTTCATATCCTCATAACTTACATAAACCACCGGGTAGTCATCCTGCCCCTGCTTATACATGCCCCTCTCCCAGTGCTTCAGGAAGTTGGTTGTGTCATCGGGGATATAACCCGACTCAATAAGAAACTCATGAAATTTCGCATTGGTCACCGGATACCTGTCGATAAGAAAAGTATCTACGACTGCAGTGGTTTCACCTGCTTCAGGATATGGGATGAAATCATCGTGTGACCTGACCCCGAAAGTAAAGGTGGCACCGGGTATCATAACCATATCTGAAGGAACCCCTGCAGAAGTTGATGTCGGCTCGACGCTGCTTACCAGCCATGGCTGTCCGCCCCTTAAACGAACAATATTCTCATCCTTAAGGATCTTGCCGTCAAGAAGCTGGACTACTATCTTTCCTTCAAAATAACCAAACAGATCCCTTATTCTCAGAGTGGTGTCTCCTTTCAGGGCAATCTCCTTCTTCTCTGTCTGGTATGAAGGATCTCCCTTCCAGACTATAATGGTCCCTGCTTCCTTTGTAGTTATTGCAAGGGAATCTCCTTTAATAACAGACTTAAGCAGTAAAGGCAGGGCAGCTATACAGTCAACCGAACCCTCCTTCCTTGTGCCGTTAAAGGATGCAGGCCATCCGTCAGATAATACAGGTATGTAGTAGGATCCGGTTTCAGGCAAAGGCTCAATATTCTCATGATGCCAGAGAGAAACGTAGTGAATATTCTCGGGACGGTCAACCCTGAAGAGTTTCCCTTCATGACCTCCGGATTTCATGTTAAGGACCGTATACAAAGTCTTTTCTCCCGATACCCATTTATTAACATAGGTTCTGTCAGCTACAGTTCCGATCAGAGGGGTCCATCCGCTGCCTGTAAAAGCATCATTGTTCTGCCTGAGTATCATAGTTGTCCGCGACAGAAAGTCCAGATCACTGCTCAAATTCTCATCTCTTCCTCCGGGTCTGAACATATTCAGTTCAGTGCCATATCCGTTAAAGAAGGAAACTGCAATTTCGCGATGAAGAATATCCTCACCTGCATCGCAAACCCTGAATATGGCAAAGTCGGGTCTGATAAGCTTGTTGAGGTTAAGCTCGGGACTAAGGAAGATGGCATTATGAACCCGGCCTGAAATGATTCCGGGCATATCTTTAACCACTGCCATTCCCTCTGAATACATAACAACACCTTCTTTTACCGAGTCGGCTGCAGCCTGCAGCTGGTAGCCCGAGTTCCCCCTGGTATCGAGAACAACTCCGTCAGCATCGGTCTCGCTGATAAGCCGTGCCATTCCCCTGTAGTGATCCTCAATACGGGTACTGTTATCCCATGGATTATAGGCAATAAAAAATCTTGTCCCCGACTGTCGAGCCATTTTTACGAAATTCCCAAGTTGCCTGGTTCCTCCCGGAAGATCGCCGTACATATCCCACTGATTTCTCCTGTCAAGACCCAGTCTGGGCCATGTGGGCCAGATCCCGTATACATCGATAAAACCAAACTGTTCCATACCCTTCTTTATCAGGTCAGGGAAGGTATACCTGCCTGTAAAACGGTCGAAGAATTCCCTGTCCCAGGCCATCTGCAGGATTATAAGATAGCTTTCTTTTATCCAGGCCAGATCACTTCTTTCATAAAGGGTATTGTCAAACTTTTCCAAATCATACAGGTAGCGGCCGCGGAACATCAGCTTCAGCCCGTCCTGCCATTCTCCTTTATATACATCCGCATGGAGCCTGTATCTTACCCAGGCGCCCGGGGGAAGCAGGGTCTGATAGCGCTGCCTTGTCCCTCCCTCCGAATCCTGTCTTCTTGCAATGGCACATACTGAGTATCCATCCCTTACGGGGAAAGAATTGTAGCCCATCTCCCATGCATTGTCAGGCAAAACAACCCGAAGAGGCGACATACCCGGTCTGAAAAGAAAGGCTCTGGCAAGATCAGACGGGCCATGTCCGGTAATATATACCGATTCATCATCCGTACCAAAGGGAATTACATTGCTTACTGCCACAGTGTCGTCAGAAACATTCTCAAAGGTTATGTCAAAGCTCCATCCCTGACCGGTGGTATTAATAATCTCCAGGACTCCTTTTAAAGAGTTAGCAGCTATAAAAGTAATACGCGAACCATCCCTGACAACCTGACTGAAATTATCAGACCTTACGTTTTTATTATCAATCAGGAAACTTATAAGAGGTTTGTTACGTATAAACAGCAGAACGGAATCATCAGTCAATGTAATACTGTCTGTACTAATCCCTGTCCTTTCAGAAATGACCACATCCTTAAGAGACTGTGCATCTGACAGACATGACAACGACAGGAACACGGCTGAGAGCAGTGAAAATATAAAGGACCTTGAAAAAATCATACTTGTGTTGTTATCAAATAACTAATAAACAGATACAATATTAAAACCAGTAATCGGTTAATAAATTATATCCTTGTAAATATTTTCGGAAAGCTAACCATTATCATGTATGCTTCGCGATAACTTATTAACAAATATATTGTATTTTTAAAGATGATTCTCAAGAGAGACAGCCGGTTGAAAGGGATGAATAAACTGCTTAAATATGTATTTATATTTTCGCTGATTATCTTTCTTACTGATTGCAGTCCGACAAGGAAGAATCCTTATTACGAAAAAAGGATGAAAGCTTCGCGGGTAAACACAACCCAGCTTGGAAGGAACAGGTATTATTTCTCGGAAGGATACCAGAAAAAGCTCTCAAAGAGTTTTAAAAAGATTCATTAGAAGTCAGCAGTTCAGTCAGTCCAGCCAAAACTCAAACCGTCCCAGGCCAGTGTTATTTCAGGGGGCAGCTCGCTGCATACCTCACTGTGGCATCCCATCTGGTGGCCTATATGGGTGATGAAGGCTTTTTTGGGAGAGATCTCCCTTATAAGATCAACAGCCTCCCTGAGACTGAAATGAGAAATATGCTTTTCTTTTCTCAATGCATTAATCACCAAATATTTAACCCCATAGAGAAGTTCCTTGCTTTCCTCCGGAATATAGTTGGCATCAGTTATATAGGCAAAGTTGCCGGTTCTGAAGCCATAAATGGGCAGCCTGTAATGAAAAACCCTAACAGGAATCAGCTTGATACTTTTAACTTCAAACCCATAAGGTGGTATATCCATGAGCCTCATCTTAGGGACACCCGGATACTGATATTCAGCAAAGACATAGGAGAACTCTCTTCGTATAGCTTTCTGGACCCTTTCTTCGGCGTAAATATCAATAGCATCCCTGGTTCTGTAGTTAAATGCTCTTACATCGTCCATGCCGGCAATATGATCCTTATGTTCGTGGGTTAGTAAAATGGAATCAAGTCTCCTGACATTCTCACGCAGCATCTGTTGCCTGAAATCGGGTCCTGCATCAATAACCAGCGTCGTCTCTTCATTTTCTATAAGAAGAGAGGTCCTGAGTCTTTTGTCGCGCGGATCCCCTGACTTACATACTTCACAATCACAAGCTATTACAGGGACTCCCTGTGAAGTACCGGTACCAAGAAATGTTATCTTCACCTCAACCAGATTTCATTACAAACCTAAGCTAAAAACCCTAAACAGCAAAATCCCCGGTGGATTAATGACCGGGAAAAGCATCGTTTATTTAGTATATTTGCCTAATAAGTAATATTCGGATGTCAGGAAAGCTCTATCTCATACCTGTTACGCTTGGAGGCAGCGATCCCGGGATGATCATTCCTTCAGGGGTATTGGAAATAACAAAATCACTAAGGTATTTTATTGCTGAAGAAATAAGAAGCGCCAGAAGATATCTTCGTCTGATAGACAAGTCCTTCCCCGTCGACGATTCAGTCTTTTTTATCCTTAACGAACACACAAAGGATAATGAACTTGACGGCTTCCTGGAGCCACTCCTCAAAGGTCATGATGCCGGTATTATGAGTGAAGCCGGACTACCATGTCTGGCTGACCCGGGATCAAGAGTGGTGGCGCTTGCCCACAGAAAGGGTATCAGAGTAATTCCTCTGTCGGGTCCCTCCTCGGTAGTACTCACCCTTATTGCTTCGGGCCTCAACGGCCAGAACTTCACTTTTAATGGATATCTTCCTGTAAAAGAAGCTGATAGAGAAACTACCATAAAGGAACTTGAGAAAAAAAGCCGGAAAGGCGGCTCCCAGATATTTATGGAGACGCCCTATCGCAGCCTTAAGATGTTTGATTCCATACTGGCTGTCTGCCACAACGAAACCCTTCTCTGTGTAGCCTTTGACCTCAGCCTGCCCACAGAGTCGGTTACGACGATGAGCATAGCATCATGGAAAAAGAATCCCTGCAGAATAGAAGGGAAACCGGCAGTCTTTATTATCCAGCAGGTTTAATTACGGGGCCCCGGCACTACCTTAAGAAGCTCTACCTCAAAAAACAAAGGTGTATAACCCGGTATTATGCCCCATCCCGTTGGTCCGTATGCCAATGATGAGGGGATAAGCATAAGGGATTTACCGCCTTCTGTCATGTAACTCACTCCTTCATCATAACCAGCGACAAGATAACCCTCTTTCACGGGAGCAAAAAGGGTGTCAACAGTACCGTTCGCATTAACGTTGGTATCAAAAACAGTCCCGCTAAGAAATTTTCCCGTGTATTTTATACATACCGTATCGTGGGTCTGTAAAACCTGACCATTACCGGGATTTATCTCCAGATAATAAAGGCCACTGGGTTTCTGAACAAAATCCTGTTCGGGATGAGATGCAAGATAACTATCTATTTTCTCCCTTTCCTCCCTCTCGTATTTTTCTGTTTTATCACACGACACAAGGGTCAGAAAGAGCACTGCCCCGGTCAGAAACAACAAACGTCTGTTAAGAATATTCATAAAAAAATGTTTTAGGTTAAGATTGTATGGATATGATCCCATCAAAAATCATTCCGTAATTCAGATTTCCCTGCTATAAATTTTAATATAATAAACCACAACAGAACGGGGAGGTATTTTATTACGGTCACCCAGCAGACCGTGAGCCAGATAGGGCGGTATCACAAAAACAGCTTCTCCTCCGGGCTTAAGCAACCTCAATCCTTCATCAAGACCAGCTTCAACAGGACTCTTCCCCATCACTATCTCCTTGGGTCCTGATTCCTCAGACGAGTAGGCTGGAGTACCGTCGAGAAGGGTACACTCGTATTCAAAACGTACCGGGTCGTTATCCTTCAGATAAGTGCCGGAACCTTCTGCCATAATCTGATACCAGAGGCCTGTGGAAGTCTCGGTAAGCTTCAGTCCCTTCCTTTCAGCATAGTTAATGATCCTCTCCCTGTCCTTTTCAACCATATAGGTATTAAGCTCGGCCAGCTCTTTTTTCCCGGGCTTTGCCGTAACAGCCTGCTTCTCACTCCCCCTTCCGCAGGAAAGCAACCAGGGGATCAGAATAACAACCAATAAAAATCTGAAGATCATTGCGATTTGGCTTCATTCAACATAATCCTGTTCTCTTCGAGAACTCTCAGAAAATAAGCTATTGCCTCATCCAGGCTACCTGTAAACTCCCCGCCTGAAGCATTAAGATGACCACCTCCCGAGAACCAGCGGGCTGCAAATTCATTAACCGGGAAAGTTCCCTTAGACCGGAAGGAGAGTTTGACGAAACCATCTTTCTCAATAAAAAGTGTGGAGAATAAAATGTCTTTTATTGACAGGGGCATGTTTACAAATCCTTCTGTATCGCCCTTTACATTGTTATATTCCTTAAGGTCCTGTTTGGAAAGATATATGTAAGCCGATTTCAGTTCAGGTAAAATAACCATTCTGCCGTTTAGAGCCAGGCCCTGCAGCCTCATCCTCTCGACCGAAAAGTTATTGTATATCATATTGAATATCTTAATCTTGTCTATCCCTGCATCTATGAGGTCGGCAACGGTTCTGTATGTATTCCCTGTAAAATTACCGTATTCGAAGTTACCTGTATCTGTAATTATTCCCACATACAGGGCCTCAGCGTATGACTTGCTTATAAAAGCTTTTCCGTTAATTTCCCTTATCACTTCATGGACAAGCTCAGCAGTGGAGCATTTAGAGGGATCGGAAATCAGCAGGTCGGCAAAATCAGCCGGATTGAGATGATGATCAATAATGACTTTACGTGCCTTGCTTTCAATGACATGATCCATGGCTTCACCCAGACGTCCCGGCTGATTGAAATCGAGCATTATTATCAGATCAGCTTCCCTTATCATCCTGATGCTCCTTTCCCTTTCCCTTATAAAAATGGTTATCCTGTCCGATCCGTCCATCCATTTCAGAAATTCCTGAAGAAAATTCGGGGAGATCATTTCAGCCTCCAGTCCCTTCGATTTCAGATAATGGTAAAAAGCTAACTGAGAACCTATTGCGTCTCCGTCAGGATTTATATGACAGATCAGCAGTATATTCTTTGCCTGTCCGACCAGACTATTCAATTCTTTTGTATATTTGGTTAGTTCCGGCACAATATTCATTGTATTAAGTTTATCTCCCTTTAAAAAACGGATAAAGATAGGAAATATTTGTCAGGGCTGCTTAATTGATTCAATCTCAAATTCATCTGCCAATGCTTAGTGATTTCACGTTTGCAATAATAAAACCCAATGCAATAAGAACCGGGAAAGCCGGTCCCGTACTTTCCATGATTACAGAAAGCGGATTCAGAATATGTGCTTTAAAAATGGTACGTTTGAGCCTTCAGCAGGCCGAAGATTTCTATGCCGTTCACAAGGGCAAACCTTTTTATCCCGGACTTATTGACTTCATGACTTCTGGTGCTGTAATAGTAATGATACTGTCGCATCAGGATGCAGTTGAAGAATTCAGAAAACTTATAGGGAATACTGATCCTTTAAAAGCACGGGAGGGTACAATAAGGAAGCTGTATGGCGTCAATACTCAGATGAACGCCGTACATGGCTCTGATTCTCATGAAAATGCCGTTAGGGAAGCTGACTTCTTTTTCTCTCCCGATGAGAGATTCTGACGAGCTTGAGCCTTATGACAGAATTAATTCATTTATTGTTTTCAGAAAATGTCGCAGAACTTTAAACAAGGTTCAGTGTTAGTAGTATTGAAAACCCATCTTATATATGAATAAAATACAGGAAACAGATTTCTCTGATAAGAAAACCCTTGAAAAATACTCATCGGCATTTACACTTTCAGATATGGAGATCTTTATTTTCCCTGATCTCTTCTATCCTCTTGTTCTTGCCAACATAATGTCGCCGCTTATATGGGAATGGCGCAGGAATGAATGGTTCAGGGAAATAGAAAAGAAAAATTTCACATATAGGGTCAACCGAATCAAACAGTACATCATCCAGAATTTTGTCTTCAACCTCGACCTGGCGACATGGGGTCTGACAACCAGGGAAAAGGAGATCGGACGCTTCAGCAACTTTTTCGACATAGAACTCCTGAGGCAGTCAAATGCCCTGTTTGGTTATGAAGGCGACAAGTATTACTTTGATATAGACATACGTAAGCATTTTGGTCTCGATAAATTCGACTCAGACACCATCCCCTACTGGAAAACAGAGACTGTGGAAGCTATGAGCGCTTTCAGGCACATGGAGAATTTCTCGACAGGGGCAGGTGAATGCGTGTCACTATCTTCGCTCTATGCAGCTGCCATGTTTATAGTAGGAAGGATACCACTCGAAAAGATCTTTCTTATTGCAACACCTCTTCACTCCCAGAACTTCATTACCGAAAAAGAAGGGCTCATAACCAATAACCGCAGGATAGTGACAAAGAACATGTGGTTCAACGGCACCTCCCTGTCGGCCAAGGCAAGAAGAGCCCTCGAAAATGAAAAGATAACCGTTGTCTCACATATAACAGGCCATATACATACAGTTTACGATGAAGCTACCATCGACAGGGAGGCATATGAAAAGCTAAGCAGAAAGCTGAAGGATTTTCTCTCAACAGAGCTTAGCAGCGTTATCCTTGTTAACTTTTTAAGGTTCAACTCAAAATACAAGTCTCTTTTTCAGTACAGGTGCGATTGCTCAGGTACATCACGATATATTGCCCTTGAGAAGATGTTTGAATATGAACACACAAGCAAATTCAGTGTGGCGGCCGAAACGCGGGCTCAGCTTGTCAGGGAGATTGAAGGCGATGAGTTCCATCTGAGTCCCCTTAAAGAAAGAATCTTTCTTAACGACTTTGAAGACCTCCTTTCCAAAAGCAAGGGAAGAGAGCTGGGTGATATCGAAAAGGAATTTAATAAAATCACCGGAAATAAGGATACTGAGCTTACAGCAGAGATGTTCAGGGAAATAGATGCATTCATACGAACGGAGCCAAGGCTGCCCGAAGGGAACAAGACTTTCTCTGCCAGGAGCTACCCGGTAATATCTGTTGATAACACCAGAGATGAGATAATCGATATCATTGAAAATACTGCTACTGTTTCTGAGATGTCAAACCTCTCACTTTATGTTAACCGTCGCATGGACCTGGCCGACTGGCTGCCTTTCGTCAAGGCAGCCATCGAGAGGAATCCCGTATGTTTTGACAGTCTTAAAGAAAAAACCCCTGAAGAGGTATTTGAAGTTCTGAAAAGTCTGCCTGACGAATCGGTTTATGATGAAGGAAGGCTTGCCCTTCCCGATGAGGTATGGAATTTCAGGCGGGGCGACGGCATTGAAAAAGCACTGCTTATGGCCGGCTTGCTTGTTAACAACGACAGAAATGCCACAATAAGGCTAAACATAGATCATCACAAGGTTTACCTTAACTACGGCACGAAGGATTTTATTTTCAATTCGGCGAAGAATTTCAGAAAGCTCATAACCATAAAGGGGTATGATTACCATATAAAATGATGGTTTGATGACCAAGGGCGGCAGGAACCCGGAAAAGCCCCGGCGGGCTGAAAGGATGAAAGGTTACCTGAGGATGATTTCTTTGATAACCTCGCTGCCTGCCCTGGCGTTAAGTTTCTCCCTCAGGGCTTCCCTCAGCATAAGCAGCTCATTTCTTACCACCGATGATTTCAAATGCACATAAAGGACCCTGTCTTTTATATATATTTTTGATGTCCGTGATGCTATTGCCTTCCCAACGGTTTCTTCCCACGAATTTATAATGTCGGTTTCAGAAAGCTTCCCCCCGAGATTCATTTCGCTTATGTAATCTTTAATGGCCTCAGCCAGCGATATGGTCTTACTTCTTCTCATCCTCTTTCAATCC
>CAZXSW010000048.1:0-17887 GCA_964642615.1 uncultured Rikenellaceae bacterium
CTTCATTGAGAAGCCTCTCACAAAGATGTGACCCAATAAATCCGGCTCCCCCGGTGACAAGAATCCGCTTCATCTCCTTTATTTTTCTGTTATGTAACAAATATAGAAAAAAGAGAGCAACGGGGCTCAGTAAAGAAGAGATATTAGGAAAAAGGTATTTCAGTTGCGCTCCACAGCGATCCTTACCTTAATATCATCTATCTCTATCTCTTTTATGTTGTTGCTGTTAAGCGACGGCACCAGCCTTACAGACGTGGCAAGGGTCTGGGTACCTATATATGAAGAATGTCTTTCAACGGCTTCCTTTACCAGAGCGTGATCTTCAATAAGGACACTTATCTTGTCGGTTACATCAAAACCACTCTCTTTCCTTATATTCTGTATCCTGTTAACAAACTCCCTGGCAATTCCTTCATAACGCAGCTCATCGGTCACGGTAATGTCGAGCGCCACAGTAAGCTTGCCTTCATTGGCAACCTGCCAGCCCGGTATATCCTCCGATATTATCTCAACATCATCTGCAGTGATCTCAACATCACGGCCTTCAATAACAAGGTTGAATTTCCCTGTGCTCTCAAGTGTATTTATATCACCTGAACCAAGTGCTGCCAGTCCTGCCGAAATCTCCTTCATCAGCTTTCCGTAACGGGGACCCAGTTTCCTGAAGTCGGGCTTTATCCTCCTTACAAGGATACCCGACTCATCGTCAATATATTCTGCTTCCCTGACATTTACTTCAGAAAGGATCAGATCCTTAACGGCTTCAAACCTGTCCCTGAACAATTTGTCAGTAACAGGCACCATAATCCTGGCAAGAGGCTGACGTACCTTTATACTCACCTTCCTGCGCAGACTCAGTACCATCGACGATACTTTCTGGGCTATGTCCATCCTCTCCTCCAGCTCACTGTCAATAAGGCTTTCATCATAATCAGGGAAGAGGACCAGGTGAACAGAGTCTTCGCTGAAGCGTCGCGTCGAATTATTAAGGTCGGTAAAGAGCCTGTCCATATAAAAAGGCGCCAGCGGTGCAGCAACCCTGCTCACTGTTTCAAGACACCTGTAAAGAGTCTGGTATGCCGACAGTTTATCCTTGTCATATTCACCGCCCCAGTAACGTTTCCTGTTGAGCCTTACATACCAGTTACTGAGGTTTTCGGTCACGAAATCCTGTATAGCCCTTCCGGCCCTGGTAAGGTCATAGTCCTCGTAACACTTTCTTGTTTCCCTTACAAGAGAGTTAAGCAGGGATATGATCCATCTGTCAATCTCAGGGCGTTCATTCACCGGCACCTCAGTCTCACTGTAACGGAAATTGTCGATGTTGGCATAGAGCGCAAAGAATGAATATGTATTATAGAGCGTTCCGAAAAACTTGCGTTTCACCTCATCAACTCCTGCGTCGTCAAACTTAAGGTTGTCCCATGGCTGGGCATTTGTCATCATATACCACCTCAGCGGATCCGAACCATATTCTTCAATGGCTCCGAAGGGATCGACTGCATTACCGAGCCTCTTCGACATCTTGTTACCGTTTTTGTCGAGAACAAGGCCGTTGCTTATTATATTTTTAAACGATACCGAATCCGATATCATGGTTGCTATTGCGTGAAGGGTGAAAAACCATCCCCTTGTCTGATCAACACCCTCGGCAATAAAATCTGCCGGAAACAGTTCGCTGAAGTTATCCCTGTTCTCGAAAGGATAATGAGCCTGGGCATAGGGCATTGCTCCCGAATCGAACCATACGTCAATGAGATCGGGTTCGCGGAACATCCTGCTGCCTGTATCGCTTACAAGGATGATATCGTCGACAAAAGGTCTGTGGAGATCGAATTGACCGTAGTTCTCAGCTGAGTTGTCGCCGGGGGTAAAATCTTCAAGCGGATTGCTCTTCATGAATCCGGCCCTGACCGATTTTGCTATCTCCGACTTAAGCTCTTCGGCCGAACCTATGCATTTGAGTTCCTGTCTGTCCTCGGTAACCCATATAGGCAGAGGCGTTCCCCAGTAACGCGACCGTGAAAGGTTCCAGTCGACAAGGTTCTCGAGCCATTTGCCAAAACGTCCGGTCCCGGTCGACTGAGGCTTCCAGTTAATTGTATTGTTAAGCTCTATCATCCTGTCACGGAAGGCTGTCGTGCGGATGAACCATGAATCGAGAGGGTAATACAGCACGGGCTTATCTGTACGCCAGCAGTGTGGATAGCTGTGAACATGCTTCTCAATTTTAAAAGCCTTACCCTGCTGTTTTAAACTCACGGCGATATCAACATCGAGGGTTGGGGCATCGGGGGCAAGACTGGTATCAAACTCGTTCTTCACCGGCCGGCCTTCGAAATCCCTGTATGTATCACGGTTCACCCTTGAAGTGACAAAGTCTTCATCAAGATCGGCAACCGGCACCATAAAACCCCTTTTATCAACAAGCGGTCCTGTAGTGCCGTCCTTCCTGCTTACGACCAGCGGAGGAATCCCATTCTCCTTGCCCACCTTATAGTCATCGGCACCGAAGGTAGGAGCTATATGGACTATTCCGGTACCGTCTTCAGTGGTAACGAAGTCGCCTGTAACAACCCTGAATGCACCTTCATCGGGCTTAACCCAGTCGATGAGCTGTTCATAGTCTGTCCCAACAAGCTCACTCCCGGCATATTCCCCAGTAACCCTGAATGGAATCTTCTTATCGCCGGGCTTGTATTCTGAGAACTCTGCCTCAGCGTTTGCCTGTGGAAAATGTGAATTCAGAAGATCCTTTGCCAGGATACAGGTTACCGGATCGCCTGTATAAGGATTAAAACTCCTCACTCTTACATACCTGATGTCTTTCCCTACTGCCAGTGCAGTGTTCGAAGGAAGGGTCCATGGTGTGGTTGTCCATGCCATTATATGCAGATCGACAGTGTCGACACCTGAAAATAGAAATTCCGAGCCGCTGTTGCGGATCAGTCTGAAGAGTGCAGTACATGTGGTATCCTTTACATCGCGGTAACAACCCGGAAGGTTGAGCTCGTGTGAGCTTAAGCCTGTTCCGGCCGCCGGTGAATAGGGCTGAATGGTATAACCCTTGTAAAGGAAACCCTGGTCGTATAATTTCCTGAGAAGCCACCATAGTGTCTCAATATACCTGTTGTCGTATGTCACATATGGATCTTCCATGTTAACCCAGTAACCCATACGGCGGGTAAGGTCCTCCCACATATCTGTATAGCGCATCACGTCTGTGCGGCAGGCCTTGTTATATTCTTCGATCGAGATGTTGACACCAATATCCTCCTTGGTTATCCCCAGGGCTTTCTCAACCCCCAGTTCTACGGGAAGACCGTGAGTGTCCCATCCTGCCTTACGCCTTACCTTATAACCGCACTGGCTCCTGAAGCGGCAGATGGCATCCTTGATGGTTCTCGACATCACATGATGTATCCCCGGCATCCCGTTAGCTGAAGGAGGTCCTTCATAAAAGATATATTCACCCCTGCCATCTACTTCCCGTACACTCCTGTGAAAAGTATCATTCTCATCCCACATCTTCAGGATATCCTTATTTACCTGCGAAAGATCGAGACCTTTGTATTCAGGAAACCGTTTTCCCATCGGATCTTTAGTTAATGTATTTTTTTTAAAAACGGCACAAAGATAGAAAAAATAGGGTTACAGTACAATTATACCATAAGTCTGCTCATCTCCGTTTTATACTGAAAATAATGCGGATGCAGTTCAGGCTGCCTGGTTTTAAGATGACGATGATATTTGTAAATTTGATCCCTGATAATGAAAAAGACTCTGTCATACAAAGCATTCTTATTGTTCTCCCTCCTCCTGTCCTCATTACTCTCGGCCGGGCAGGGCGAGGATACAGGAGGATATGAATCGCTCGATCCCTATTATTTCCACCTCAGGTATATCACCGACAGCAGTTCCGTTATGCTCGATGTAAGGGAGTTCTTCGAATACAGGAGGTCGAGGATAAAAGATGCCGTCAACGTACCCACATCGGGAGGGATGGAGGCTGTTGCCGACACCCTGGGAAAGGATACCGCGGTTTTTCTCTACTGCTATAACGACTCCAGAAGCAGGAGAGCCGCAAATGTCTTTGCCGCCAGGGGTTTTGAAAAGGTTTATTCCCTTGAGGGCGGGATTGTTTCGTGGAGAAAAGAAAAGATGCCCGTCGACAGGTCAAGGTTAAAAAGAAGCAGAAAGTGAATTTTTTCTGTGAGTGAAAAGTTGTAGGTTTGCAGCATAACTTAATTGAAAAGCCATGTTCTCAGGAATCGTTGAAGAAGCAGCACCGGTTGTAAAACTTGTCAGGGAGAAAGACAACCTTCATATAACTATGAGATGCTCATTTGCATCTGAACTCCGGACCGACCAGAGCATATCTCATAATGGCGTGTGTCTTACGGTAGTCAATATTGAGGATGACACCTATACAGTTACTGCCATAAAGGAGACACTTGACAAGAGCAACCTCGGACTTCTGAAGATCAATGACAGGGTAAACCTTGAAAGAAGCACCCTGCTCAACGGTCGCCTCGACGGGCATATGGTTCAGGGACATGTCGACCAGACAGCAACCTGCACTGCTGTAACCGAATCGAATGGCAGCTGGTACTACACTTTTGAATATGAGCCGCTGCAGGATGACTACCTGACGGTTGAAAAAGGATCGGTATGCGTCAACGGAGTGAGCCTTACTGTGGTTAATTCAAAGTCCCGTTCATTCCAGGTGGCTATCATACCTTTTACCCATGATATAACCAACTTTAACCAGATAAGGGAAGGGAGTAAAGTAAATATTGAATTCGACATCCTTGGGAAATATATAGCCCGTATACTTAAACAGCAGCTGGGAACACAGAATCCCAAAGACTGACCAAGGAATCATTTCAGGTCGCGGCCCCGCTGCCTTCACTTTTCCAGATAAGCTTCTTCCCGAATCCCAGACGGTTGTCTGTCATCTTTATATGCGAGAGCCTGACAACCCAAAGCCTTGTCTTCATAAGCATTGCAACAGGGAAGCGCCTCAGGTAAGCGCTCTTCGCCTTTTCAAGCAGTTCACCCTCAGGTTCACAAACAGTACCCTGAAACTGAATGCCACGAATCAATCCTATTATTTTTGTCTCAAGGACCACAGATCCTGCAACCAGGTTGTTTATGAGAAACTCCTTCCCGTGCCTTGTCTCTGCATCTGTTGTAAAGACAAGCATATTCTCATCTTCGACATAAACATAAAAGCAGTTTGCACACCATGGTTCACCGTCAACCGTTGTAGCTACAGTAAGCACATGATGATCCCTGAAGAATCTGACTATCCTTCCGTCAATCATTTTCCATCCAGCGATAAGCACCGGCGTTGAAACCGGCAAGTGAGATAATTCTGTCGACAACAGTCATCACAAGGTCATCAATAGTGGCAGGCCTGCTGTAAAACGACGGGGTGGCCGGACAAATGATTGCACCGGCAAGGGTCAGGCTCTCCATGTTACGGATATGGATGAGGTTATATGGCGTCTCCCTTGGTACTATTATAAGCCTTCTTCTCTCTTTTAGCATCACATCTGCAGCTCTTGTTATGAGGTCATCAGAGACCCCGTTGGCAATGCGTCCCATGATACCCATCGAAGCCGGGCAGATTATCATTGTATCATACGATGAGCTGCCCGATGCGAAGGGAGCAAAAAAATCAGAATTTTTAAAGACCTTCGCCCCAGGAGCCGGAGAAAATGGATTCCCTGTCTCATATTCCCATATCTCAACAGCCTTATCCGAGAAGATCACGGCTATCTCTGAAGGTGCATCATCAGCTTTAATAAGCTTTTCAAGCAGCTTCTCAGCATATACAGCGCCGCTGGCACCTGCAACTGCCAGGACTATCTTTCTACCTTTCAATGCCATATAATTCAAGTAATCGTTTTGTCAGAACAGCCACGCCCACCGAAGCTTTTTCCTTAATATACTCAACCTGCCTTACCATCGGGGTATCAACATCATTTGGATCGATCAGCCAGAGTGAAGCGTTTGAAGGGGCAAAACCCAGCAGTCCCGCAGCAGGATAAACGACAAGCGAAGATCCGATAACGGCAAAGATGTCGGCATCAGAACAGATCTCAACAGCTTCCTCCATCATCGGTACAGCTTCTCCAAACCATACTATATGTGGCCGGAGCTGACTTCCCTTTTCACAAACATCGCCTGGCTTTATATCTTCATAACCGATATCATAGATCAGATCAGGATGAGAGGTGCTCCTGGCCATGGTCAGCTCTCCATGGAGATGCAGAACCTTTGTGCTGCCTGCACGCTCATGAAGATTGTCAATATTCTGGGTTATAACATGAACATCAAAATACTTCTCAAGCATGGCTACACCAATATGACCCGCATTTGGCACAGCTCCTGCGAGCTGCTTCCGTCTTTCGTTATAAAACCTGAGAACCAGCCCCATATCCTTTGCCCATCCTTCAGGAGTGGCAACATCCCGAACATCATACTCCTCCCATAAACCGTCTGAATCCCTGAAAGTTTTGATCCCACTCTCGGCACTCATCCCGGCTCCGGAAAGAATAACAAGTTTCTTCATGGTTTTTTTGTAAAAGTAGTAATAATTGTCGTAAGCTGCCCGTGAATAAAACCTTCTGCTTTGAAGCCCAACCTTTTTTACCCATCATGCTCCCCTCAATACCAATTCATCCTATCTTTGTCATATGATCGACAGGGCTACCATTGACAGAATAATCGATTCTGCAAACATCATTGATGTGATCCAGGAGTTTGTACCGCTTAAAAAGAGAGGTGTCAACTACCTGGGGTTATGTCCCTTCCATAACGAAAAGACGCCTTCGTTCACCGTCTCTCCCGCCAAGGAGATCTTCAAGTGCTTCGGATGCGGAAAGGCTGGCAACGCGGTTAACTTCATTATGGAGCATGAGCACCTCACCTATCCCGAAGCCCTGAAGTACCTGGCCAAAAAGTACAACATTGAGATAGTTGAAAAAGAGCGTACTCCCGAAGAGCTTGAGAAACAGAATGAAAGGGAGAGCCTGCTCGTTCTTTCATCCTACGCCTCAAGACAGTTTGCCGACAACCTCTTCCAGACCGATGAAGGAATTGCGGCCGGACTTTCCTATTTCAGGGAACGAGGCTTTCTGCAGGCCACACTTAAGAAATTTGAGGTGGGCTACTCCTTTGAGAAAAGGGATGCCTTTACACAGAAAGCACTCTCTGACGGGTTTCAGAAAGACTATCTGGTAAAAACCGGACTCTCGATTCAGAATGAAGAAAGGATCTTCGACAGGTTCAGCGGAAGGGTGATGTTCCCCATTCACTCCCTCTCGGGACAGGTCCTGGGCTTTGGCGGAAGGATCCTCAGGCACGATACAAAAACGGCCAAGTACCTCAACTCCCCCGAATCAGAGATCTACCATAAGAGCAGGATACTTTACGGCATATACCAGGCCCGGAAGACTATCACCCAGGAAGACAAGTGTTTCCTTGTTGAGGGTTATACAGACGTGATGTCGTTGCATGAAGCCGGTATTGAAAATGTGGTCGCCTCATCCGGTACTTCACTTACCCAGGAACAGGTGCGTCTTATCAAACGCTTTACCCAGAACATAACAATACTGTACGATGGCGATGCCGCCGGAATAAAGGCTTCGTTGCGTGGTATCGACCTGGTCCTTGAAGAGGGGATGAATGTGAAGATAGTCCTGCTGCCCGACGGAGAGGACCCCGATTCGTATTCGAAGAAAGTTAATAATGCCGGTTTCAAAGAATATATAAAAGAACATGAGACCGATTTCATAAGATTCAAGTCGCAACTCCTGCTTGCCGAAGCCAATAACGATCCCATTCAGAAAGCCAACCTTATAAGGGACATAGTGAAGTCTATAGCTGTCATCCCCGAGACCATCACCCGTACAGTCTATATAAGGGAATGCAGCAACATCCTTGAGGTGGCTGAATCGATCCTTTACCAGGAAGTAAGCAAGCTAAGGCAGGAGGCATCGTTCCGCGACAGGAACAAATTTCCGGGACCTGAAGATCTTCCAGTGGTCCCGGCAGCACCCAAACAGCTGAAACCGGCAGTAACAACTTTCTACTCCGAAGAGGCGGTTATTAAGATCCTCCTTAGATACGGAAGCGAGGAACTTGAGAAGACAGTAAGGAATGAAGACGGCCAGGAAGAAGTCACCACTGTCTCCGACTTCATTGTCAATGAGATAACCTCCGACGATCTTAGATTTGAAAATCCCGTTTTTTCAACAATCTTCTCTGAATTCAGTTTCAGCGTGGCACAGGGACTCTTCCCCGGTGAAAAACACTTCATCAAACATGAAGATCCTGAGATCTCACAGATGGCAGCTGAACTGTTATCCGAGCCCCATGCGCTGAGCCTTATCTGGCAGAACAAACAAACCTACGTCGAGACCGAACAGATGAAGTTAAGGGATCTGGTACCCGATGCCGTCCTTAAGTTCAAAAGCGACAAGATAAGAATGAGGCAGAAAGAGATAATGAAACTTCTTGAAGAGGCTGTAAAGGAAGATGACCTCGAAAAAATAATTTCGCTCCAGAAGAAACACAATAACCTGAGCATTGCTCTGAAACTAATATCAACAAAACTTGGGAACCGCATCCTTCTCTGACATAGTCTGCCGGGCCTGGCAGTGCCGGTTAAACAGCGGCAGGCTTAAATGTCAGCGGGTTGCACCCTGATAGAATTTGTTCTTTAAACTCATCCGAATGACCATGAAAGCAGTAAAAATTACCGGTTTCTGCCTCACACTGCTTCTGCTCTTTTCTTGTGCAGGAGACAATAAGGATGGCGGAAAGATAACAGCCGGGTTGAAAAAGCTCTCCGGTGAATCACTGTTTCCCCTCGACAGGGGATTCACGAAATATATCACCGGCTATACCTCCGGTATCATCTCCTCCGGATCGGTGATAGAAGTACGCTTTACTCCTGAATTTGCCGCAAGGGCAGCCGGGAAAAATCCTCCCGGACTTCTTACCTTCAACCCGGCATTGAGGGGAAAGACAGAATGGCTCGATGAGACTACCCTCGTTTTCACACCCTCAAAGCTTCCCGATCCGGGAAAGGACTATTCGGGCTCTCTTAACCTCGGATTGCTGGCGGATGTTGAAGAACGGCTCAGGGAATTCCCTCTGAGGTTCAGAACCCTGACCAAAGACTTCACTGTAACGCCTGGAGCCCTTGAATGCATTTCAGACAAAGGAGATGAATATGTCCTCCATGGTGAACTCACAGCTTCCGACTATATTCCTGCCAGCGAAACAGAGTCGTACCTGAAAGCCAGGCTTGGCCGGAAACAACTTAGTATAACATGGGACCATTCGGCCGATCCTGTACACTCATTCACTGTCGGAGGAATAGTCAGAACCGACAGGGAGCAGAAACTTGAACTTGAATGGAACGGTTCATCAGGAGGCATACGCCGTAAGGGAAGCATGCCGCTTAACATCCCCGGGAAAAATGAATTCATTGTTGTTGATGTGATAGTGATTCCCGGAGGAAACAACAGTCTGGATGTTGTCTTCTCAGACCCGGTCGACCCTGCCCAGGACTTTGAAGGACTTGTTTGGTTCGGGCCCGACATCGCCCTTACCACTTCGGTCAGATCAAATATAGTAAGCATCTTCCCTGCCTCAGAACCGCAGGGACCTGCCGGGCTGACCATCGAAGCTGCTGTAAGAAGCACTTCTGGAACCGGTCTGGGAACACCCTTCAGCAAACAGTTTGACTTCTCATCCGTACCGCCGTCGCTGTCGCTTGCAGGAAACGGTGTTATCCTTCCCTCATCAGAAAACCTAATCTTCCCCTTCAGGGCAGCAAACCTGAAAGCTGTTGATCTTAAGATAATTAAGATTTATGAGAATAACCTGCCAACACTTCTCCGTGAAAGCGATTTAAGCGGAGGTTACTCACTTAAAAGGTTCGGAATGCCGGTCTACTCGGGAAGAATAGATCTTGTTAATAAACCCGGCGACCAGGCAGGAGCATGGAACCTCTATACCATCGACCTGGCCTCTTACATAAAGGCAGAACCCGGAATATTATACAGGGTTGAACTGTCGATGAGACGATCATATTCACTATTCCCCTGTACCGGCGGCAATGATCAAAGCAGCTATGAAAACATGCTTAACGAGTCGGAGTCACTGAGCAAGCAGCTGTGGGAAGACCCTGATAACTACTATGATGATGTGGATGAGTACATCTACTACTCTCAGGGATTTGACTGGAACGACAGGGATGATCCCTGCAAGGATGCCTACTACAGTCCCGATAAAAAGATAGCAAGGAATATTCTTGCTTCAAACATAGGGTTAATAGCCAAACAGGGCACTGACGACAATCTTCATGTTATTGTCAGCGACCTGGTGTCGGCCATGCCCCTGAATGAGGTTTCTATCGAAGTATATGACTTTCAGAACCAGATCATCGCCACAGGACTAACAGACAGGAACGGATCGGTAAGCCTCCGTTGTGAAAGAGCTCCTTTCCTTGTGATTGCAGAAAAGGACAGGGACCGCAATTACCTTAAGGTAAATGACGGGGCCGCTCTCTCTCTTAGCTCCTTTGATGTTGCGGGGTCCCGGCCCCTAAATGGCATAAACGCATTTATTTATGGTGAAAGAGATGTGTGGAGGCCCGATGATTCAATATACCTCTCGCTCTTCATCCGCGATATCAACGATAAGCTTCCTGAAGGTCACCCGGTCAGATTCGAACTGATAAACCCTTCAGAACAAAAGGTCGATGTACAGGTCCACCGGCTTCAGAACAGGAGACTTACAGTAATCCGGACAGCCACAGACCCTTCAGCTGTCACGGGGAACTACACAGCCCGTTTCTCTGTAGGGGCTGCAGTGTTTGAAAAGAAAGTACGTATTGAAACCATCAAGCCTAACAGGCTAAGGATTGAACTCGACTTCCCGGATAAGATCCTCGGAGGCTCAAAAGGTCCCTCCAGGGGAACAATAAAGTCGAGATGGCTCAGCGGAGCAGTGGCAGGCAACCTGTCGGCTACGGTTGAATACCTTCTTAAACACACAGGTACAGTATTTGAACGATACAGGCAGTACAACTTCGACGATCCTTCATATAACTTCTACTCCGAAACAGTCAGAACCTTTGACTCGAAGCTCGGCGATAACGGAGAAGCCTCTTTCTCCTTCGACCCGGGTGTGGTTCAGAACGCTCCGGGAATGCTTAACGCCATCTTTACGGCAAGGGTAGCTGAAAAAGGAGGCGATGAGAGCATAATACAGTCTGAATTCACCTATGCCCCCTTCCCCGTTTTCGTGGGTATCAACATCCCGGCCCTCAGCGGAAAAGACCGGATGCTTCATACAGATGAGGATAACAAGGTGGATGTAGTTACTGTTGATGAGTCGGGAATACCGGTTAATGCAGAAGTCGAACTCACAGTCTATAAGATTGATTACAGGTGGTGGTGGGAATCAGACAGGGAGAACCTTGCCTGGTACATCTCAAATAACGTTTACAAGCCCGTGATAACCAAAACAATAAACACATCTGACGGGCTTGCCTCTTTCTCATTCAGAATTAACAGGAAAGACTGGGGCCGCTACCTGGTCAGGGCTTCTGTTCCGGGAGGCCATTCATCAGGAAAGATCATCCTTATGGAATGGCCCTGGGAATACGGGATGAGAGGCGGAAGTGAAGGGGCAACACTTCTTTCGGTGGCTACCGACAAGGAGAAATATTACCCCGGAGATGAGATAAGACTCTCATTCCCCTCTCCCCTGAACGCCAGAGCTATAGTTACCCTGGAGAACTCAACTGGTATCCTTGAAGAGATAAGGACTATAACAAACGGGACAAACAGTGAGGTCAGGTTCAAAGCCCGTCCTGAAATGGCCCCCAACATATATGCCTTTGTCACTATCCTTCAACCCCATTCGCAAAGCGTCAATGATATGCCTGTAAGGCTTTACGGTGTAGTACCCGTGATGGTCGAGGATCGTAACACTAGGCTTTCCCCCCTCATAAGAATGCCTGATGAGCTCAGGTCGATGAAGGAATTCACAGTTACGGTAAGCGAAGAAACCGGGAAAGCCATGGACTACACCCTGGCAGTCGTCGACGAAGGCTTGCTTGACATCACTGGCTATAAGACCCCCGACCCGTGGGGATGGTTCTATTCCCGCGAAGCTCTTGGGGTACGCACATGGGACCTTTACGATTTTGTTCTTGGAGCCTATGGCGGTACTCTCGAAAGGATCTTTGCCGTGGGAGGGGATGAGACCCTTATCGACCAGACTGCCAACAAAGCCCGCAGGTTTGAGCCTGTGGTCCGCTTCCTCGGCCCCTTTACCCTTCAGCAGGGTAAAACGGCAAGCCATAAAATAACCCTTCCACGCTACACAGGTTCTGTTAAAGTGATGGTAGTGGCAGGCAATGACAGGGCTTTCGGATCAGCTTCGGTAAGTGCGATGGTCAGGGATCCCCTGATGATACTCGCTACTGTCCCCAGAGTGCTTAGTCCCGGTGAGAAGGTTATGCTTCCCGTCACTCTCTTCGTTCAGAAACAGAATATAACAAACGTCACTATTAAAGCTGAAGGTAACGATCTTGTCAGATTCGACAGGAACAGCATCTCCCTCTCCACTACCGGGCAGGAAGAAAGAGACACAGCCTTCTCCTTTACGACATCCGACAGTCCGGGTATCGCCAGAATAAAAGTCTCAGCCTCAGGAGGGGGAGAGACTGCCGACTATGAGGTGGAGGCAGATGTAAGGAGCCCCAACCCTCCCGAGTCACGTTCAACACTGCGCATCGTGAAGCCGGGTGAAAAATGGGAGACTACCTTCACCCCCTTCGGTACCAGAGGATCGTCCTCTGCTACCCTCGAAGCCTCATCGCTTCCTTCGGTAGACCTGAAAAGGCATAGCACCTACCTTCTTGAATACCCCCATGGATGTACCGAACAGATAATCTCTTCCGCCTTCCCGCAGATATGGCTCAGACAGATAGCTCCCGGCGACAGGGATGTCATAAGGGAGGCCCCTGTTAACATCAGGGAAGCCATTAATAAAATCATGCAGCGCCAGATGAACAATGGCGGGATAACCATGTGGCCGGAAGCTTACCAGACCGATAACTGGGTGACATCATACGCGGGCCATTTTCTGACTGAAGCTGAAAGAAACGGCTTTACTGTACCTTCATCGCTTAAGACACGCTGGCTGGCCTATCAGAAAAATGCCGCCCTTGCATGGAGATATGACCCGGCCTTCAAAGGAGCTGCCAACGATCAGGCTTACAGGCTATTCACCATGGCCCTGGCAGGTCAGCCCGAACGCGGTGCCATGAACCGTTTGCGCGAATCGGAAGGCATCCCTCAGTTATCACGCTGGCTGCTGGCTGCTTCCTATGCCCTGTCGGGAAGACCAGAGGTCGCCACCGAACTTATAGATGTGCGTACTGTTGAGACTGAACCCGAATACAGGGATCTCTACTACGGAAGCGAACTCAGGGACAAAGGTGTTATCCTGTATACCCTGGCTCTTCTTAAAATGGATGAAGAAGCCCTGCCTCTCCTCCGATCATTGTCTGAGAACCTAAACAGCGATGCCGTGCACAGTACCCAGTCACTATCATGGGCTCTGATAGCCTTCATGAAATACTCTTCCATGTTGCCTGAAAGTGATTCTGAAAAAATGACTTTCGCCCTCAGCCTTAACGGTACCACGACTGAAAAAGACCTTGCCGCAGGGAGGGTATGGTCTGAAAACCTGGGCATAAAGGATGGGCTGAACACCCTTTCGGTTGTTAACAACTCGGGGAAACCACTGTATTTCAACCTTGTTAACAGTGGCGTTCCGCTGATGTCGGATATGACCAGGGAAGAAAAAGGTTTAGCTATGAAAGTAAGCTACACCGACCTAAACCTTCAGCCTGTTGACCAGAAGTCTCTGGGCCAGGGAAGCGACTTTATTATGATTGTAAGAGTGACAAACACCGGATTCACTCAAAAGGAAAACCTGGCGCTGGTACAGATGCTTCCTTCGGGCTGGGAGATAAGGAACACCAGATTGTTTGGGGCTGATTATGGTATAAGCGAAAGCAGCAGCGACTACCGCGATATCAGGGATGACCGTGTGAATACTTACTTCGGACTGGCAAGGGGAGAGACAAAAACCTTCGTTCTGATCCTTAACGCAGCCTACCAGGGTGAGTTCTACCATCCTCCCGTCTGGTGCTCGGCCATGTATGATACTGAAAGCTATTCGAGGCTCCCCGGATACAGGGTAAGAGTTACAGGACCCCGCAACTGACTGTAATATATCTTGACAGGGAAACTTAAAATATTACTTGGCGGGTGTGTGGCGATTCTGGCCGTGGTACTCTTTTCTCCCCTTCCACGGTTCACCGATCCCTGCTCAACAGTGGTTGAAGCAGCCGACGGATCACTTCTCGGAGCCAGGATAGCAGGTGACGGACAATGGAGGTTTCCGGCGTCTGATTCTGTTCCTGAGAAGTTCTCAAAAGCCATAGTGACCTTCGAAGACAGATATTTCCGGCTGCACCCCGGAGTGAACCCCGTTTCAATACTACGGGCTCTGGCTGGAAACCTTAAAGCGGGCCGTATAGTAAGCGGTGGCAGTACCATTACCATGCAGGTGGCCCGGCTTGCAAAGGGAAACAGAGAAAGGACCGTAGTCTCAAAACTTTCCGAGACACTCTCTGCCCTAAAACTTGAGCTGCTAAGGTCAAAGAAAGACATACTGGCCATGTATGCCGCAAACGCCCCCTTCGGAGGGAACACCGTCGGACTCGAAGCTGCCTCCTTCAGATATACAGGGAAGCCACCGGCCGAGCTAAGCTGGGCCGAAGCATCTGCCCTGGCCGTGCTTCCAAACTCGCCGGCCCTAATATATCCCGGGAAAAACCAGGAACAGCTTAGGGCCAAACGCGACAGACTGCTCTATAAGCTGCACAAAAGAGGCTACCTCGACTCCCTCACTCTGGTATTGTCGCTCGACGAACCTCTTCCCGGAAGGCCGGAGAGCCTGCCCACCGGGGCGCAACACCTTACTGACTGGTTTTACAGTACCGAAAGAGGAAAAAGGGTCACGACCACCATCGATGCCAACCTCCAGAGAAGGGCAACGGAGATCATGAGAAGACATCAGCAGACCCTGTCAGAAAACTTCATCTTCAACTCGGCTTGTATCATCGTTGAGGTGAACACGGGAGAGGTAAAAGCCTATGTAGGCAACAGTACCACCGATGATGCTCCGGATCACGGGGGCAATGTCGATATCATACGATCGGCAAGAAGTACAGGAAGCATTCTCAAGCCCATACTCTATGCAGCTATGCAGCAGTCGGGAGCCATCCTGCCGATGACCCTTGTCCCTGATATACCTACAAGGTTCCCCGGCTTCAGTCCCGATAACTTCGACCACAGCCTGAGCGGGGCTGTATCAGCCACTTCGGCTCTTGCCCAATCACTTAACATTCCGGCTGTCAGGATGCTCCATATGTACGATCCTGAACGTTTCCTTGGACTGCTTAAGCTTACCGGCTTCAGCTCCTTTGACAAGCCTGCTTCACACTATGGCCTCTCGCTGATTCTTGGCGGCGGAGAGACGAGCCTCTGGGAACTTGCCGGAGTATATGCGTCAATGTCGAGGGTACTCAACAGGTTCAACAGGGGAGAAGGATACTCCAGCGGCGACTACCATCCACCCGTCCTGGTGAGCCCGGCCGGCCGGCCGGCCCCTTCTCAGCCCGAAGCGAATCCTCCCCTTGATGCCGCATCTATCTGGCTGACCTATGAAGCCCTTCAGAAAGTGAACCGTCCTGAGAGTGAAAGCGGCTGGCATTACTTCGGTTCTCCCGTAAGGCTTGCATGGAAAACAGGTACCAGCTTCGGATTCCGCGACGCCTGGGCTCTTGGCACTACTCCCCGCTACGTTGTGGCCGTATGGGCCGGTAATGCCGACGGGGAAGGCCGGCCCGGACTGACGGGCTTGTCAGCTGCAGCTCCGGTGTTGTTCGACCTGGTCTCACTACTGGAACACGCTGAGTGGTTCTCAAGGCCGCAAACAGGGTTGACGGATGTAACCATATGCAGGCAGAGCGGGTACAGGGCCGGACCCGACTGCCCCGACACCCAAGAAGCAAGCGTACATATAAACGGGCTGAGAACAGGCATGTGTCCCTACCACCACATGATCCACCTTAACAGTGAGAAAACCCGCCAGGTAAATGCCGATTGCTATCCCGCCGGGAAGATAGTAAGCCAGCCATGGTTTATCCTCCCGCCGGCCATGGAATACTTTTACAGGCAGAAACATCCTGAATACAGGAACCTGCCACCTTTTGATCAGGGGTGCAGCACCGGGAAAAGCATTTCTGCCATGGAATTCATTTACCCCCCCGATGGAACAAGGATCTTTATCCCCCGCGACCACACAGGGGAAAAGACAAGGATCATCCCCGAAATAGTACACAGGAATCCCCGGGAGAAAATTTTCTGGCACCTCGACAGTGAGTATAAGCTGACGACACAAAACATCCATCAGGTCGAGCTCTATGCCGATCCGGGCCGGCATACCATAACAGCCGTCGACGGTGAAGGCAATACCATCAGTTGCACTTTCACGATTGAAGGAACCTTGAGGTGATACTTACCTTAATCTTACCCTCCCTTCAATAGTGATGTCTTTTTTTCGCTTACCTGCCAAATCTTTTTAATCTTTGCGTTTGTTAACGGAATATGCCCATGAATGAAAATGTAAATGAGGAGACCTTCCCGGTTGTTGATGAAACCGGCAAAACCATATCCACGGCGCCACGAAGTGTCTGTCACAACGGTAAAAGCATGCTTCTCCATCCGGTAGTGCACCTGCATCTCTTTAACTCCTCAGGTGAACTATACCTCCAGAAAAGAGCCCTTACAAAAGACCTTTTGCCAGGCATGTGGGATACTTCAGTTGGTGGCCATATGAATCCGGGTGAGACTCCGGCTGAAGCCCTCCTGCGGGAAGCAGCAGAGGAGCTTGGGATAACTGACATATCATTCCGCAACGGTAAAAACTATATATGGCAGTCAGCCATTGAAAGGGAACTTGTCTACACTTTCACTGGTACCTCCCCGGTAATGCCCGTAGTCAACAAAGAAGAGATAGAGGAAGGACGATTCTGGAACCTGAAAGAGATTGCCGAAAACATGGGGAAAAATGTCTTCACCCCTAATTTCGAGCACGAATTCAATCTGCTTATCATGAAAATCTCATGATGTGCCTGATGGTTACAGCCTGAACGGGATAATAAGCAAAAAATCAGTATCTTTATTCTGATCAAATAAAACTCTTATGGACAGATCCGTTAAAATACTGATACTCAGCAACGAAATTGAAGCCAAACTACTTTCTGGCATCCTTATGGAAAAAGGGATTCCTCATCTTATCAGATCGTATCACGATTCGGTGTATGACGGACTCTGGCAGATGCAGTCGGGATGGGGTCATCTTGAGGCACCGGCCGAATATGGTGAGGAGATAATTTCAATCTATAACTCAATGTCTGAAGAATAACCGGGGCAAGCTGCCTGCTTTTACTTTTCATCCGTATAATCCCCGCGTTTATCCCAGCCTTCGCTCCTTGTACCTGTTAGTTCAAATGACAAAATCCCCATTCTGACATGACAATTATCGTTATTTAAGCCAGCCATCAGCTTTATCTTGTACTGAAGCGGACCGATATTCAAATTACGTTAAGCGGTTCTGCAATGGGTATTTTGCCTTCACCGTTTTTTGAACATTTCACGGCGGGAATATGTTATAACAAAGGATTCAAATACCTGACTAATATTTGTTTCCATGA
>CAZXSW010000049.1:0-15482 GCA_964642615.1 uncultured Rikenellaceae bacterium
CATGTCTCTCCGGAGCCTGTCTTTGCGGCTTTGGGTCGATTGGTCTGAGCAACGGTTCAGGTGGTTCAGAATCTGACCCGGGGTTATCTGCTGAAAAGAAGGATATCCGACATGAGTGGATATCGGTTCTATTATCAAATTTAAGCAACGAGCTGAATGAGAAGCAGAAGAGGGAAATTTTTAAAAAATGCGCCTCTGCCCATTATGAAGATCTGGGGATGGATAAAACTCTTGAACCTTTCAGAAATGACCTGGAGAAGTTCCTGACCTTTCTTGAAGAAGAATGGGATTGGAAGATTGATTATGATAAAGAGACCGGGACGATAATTGCGGATGAAAATAAGGATTATTGTGTTTGTCCGGTTATTAAAGAATCACACAAGACGGACCTGTCGGCCATGTGTTATTGTTCCGAAGGCTTTGCTGAACTAATGTTTTCATACGTAACCGGAGTATCTGCATCAGCGACTGTTGTTTCATCCATTCACAGGGGGAATGACAGATGTATTTACAGGATAGTCGTAAATAATTCTTCAAAGAAAAGGCGACTTCTTTGAACCCGACGGGCATTTGATTGAGATAGGTGAACCTTTGGAAGTTTTTGTAAGAAAAATGGACAAAAGAGGATTAACCGTAACTCAGATCAGTGAAAAATCCGGTATTCCGGCTGACACAATAATTAAACTGCTGTATAATGATAAGTAATTCTCTGATTGCTCCCTGTGGCATGGATTGTGGGATTTGCCTGGCCTTCCTTCGGGAAAAAAATACATGCAGGGGCTGCAGGGAAGTCAGCGAACATAAACCGGAATACTGTAAGCGATGTATCATAATAAATTGTGAATCATTAAGCAGGACAGATTCCAAATTTTGTTATGACTGTGAAAAATATCCCTGCAGAAGACTGAAGCAGCTGGATAAAAGGTACAGGACAAAGTATAAAATGAGTATGGTTGACAACCTTGAATCAATAAGGGACAATGGGTTGGAATCATTTGTCGCAGAAGAAAATAAACGCTGGACCTGTCCGGTTTGTGGAAAGATACTCTGTGTTCACCGGGCGTATTGTATTCATTGTAAGGAAATAAGAAATTTATAACATGATCCATGTGACTGACCCGCATATGCAAATAAACGTTCTGAGTGACGTCAGATCCGATAATTAAATATGTAACAAAATGAAAATAAAACTCATAGCAACTGTGGTATTAACCTGTATCCTGACACAGAGTTACGCTAATAATGCCCCTGAGAAGGAAAACCTGAAACCAAGGATTGTGGTTCTGACCGATATCGCTCCCAATAATATCGAACCGGATGATATGGAATCAATTATCCGGTTGCTGGCCCATGCTGATCAGTTCGAGATTGAGGCGCTCATAGCCACAACCGGATGGAGCAATAATGGCGGAATGGAACGTATCGATCTTATTAAAGATGCTTTGATTGCATATGAAAAAGATCTGCCAAATCTGAGAAAACGATCTGCTCAGGAAAAGTTCGCAGACGATGAATCGAGGCAGGAAACCGGTTACTGGCCCAGCGCAGGTTACCTGCGGTCCCGGACCGTAATGGGAAGTACAAAAATGGGGATGAGATTCATTGGTGAAGCCAACAATTCGGAAGGAAGCGATCTGATTATTGACCTGGCTGATGAAAATGATACACGTCCGATCTGGATAACCGTCTGGGGCGGCGGCAATACCTTCGCCCAGGCCATCTGGCGTGTACAACAGGAGCGGACGCCGGAGGAGTTAAAGACTTTTCTGCATAAGTTCCGGGTTTATACAATCACCGACCAGGACAGGCCCTGGTCGGCCGGCGACACAAGTTCATATGCCGGAAGTTCACATCAGTGGATGAGGCAATTTGAAAAAGACCTGATTTTTCTCTGGTGCGAATGTGCGTGGTTGCATCAGAATAATACAGGCAAGAGTAATTGGGACCAGTATGCACTTCACATCCAGAAACACGGAAACCTTGGCACTCTGTATCCGAAATTTAAATGGGGCGTTGAAGGCGATACCCCTTCTTTCATGCATGTTATGCCATCAGGGTTGTCAGATCCTGATGTACCAACCCAGGTAAGCTGGAGTGGTTATTTCAGGTGGGGTCAGGGACGCGACAGTCTGACATATTCTTACACCAACTATACAGGAGAGCCCTACGAAATATGCACTGAGTATTTTGCATATTTCTATCCGGCTCTTTTTAACAATTTTGCAGCACGTATGGACTGGGCAGCAGAAGGAAAGGGAAACCGCAACCCGGTTGTAATCGTCGATGGAGACAAGGGGATTAGTCCCAGGGAGATTGCCTGCAAAAAGGGCAAAAGGGTTAAGCTTGATGCTTCAGAATCTTTTGATCCCGACGGTGACCGGTTGAGGTTTAAATGGTGGGTGATTCCCGAAGCAGGAACATATTCAGGGGAGGTCAGTATCATAAACAGCGAAAAAGGTATTGCCACGGTCAATGTACCCTCAGATTCAGCAGGGAAGGAATTTCATGTTATTTGTGAGGTGACTGATGACGGAGTTCATAACCTAACCAGCTACAGAAGGATAATTTTCATTCCGGAATGAAAAAGCCCGGATTATCAGTAAAATGATGGTCCGGGAATTTTTGTCAGAATTATCATTAGTTGCTTCCAATGTGAGATGTGACAGGCCAGCCAGCTTATGAACCTATAGTTTATTAGTTCAGCAGCTACATTTTTTCCCTTTTGCTTTTTCGAAGGCTTCCCTGCCCTCTGAAATTGAAAAATATGCCAGTCCTGCGGCTCCGATAGCGTCTGCCCAGGCAAATCCCGTTAATTCGTAGACAAGACTCGAGATAAGTAAAACCAGCGACATATAAACACAAACCCTGGTGCAGTTCGCATCAGCGATTATAGCATCGGAGTCCAGCTTTTTTCCGATGTTTTTTTTGGCTTTCAGCAACCAGATCATTACAGTGATTGAAATCAGGGATATTATTATCCCCCAGACAGTTGTTTCAGGTTTTATATGATTGATTATATTAAAAACTATTCCGGCAAGCAAACCGGCAGATAACAGGAAAAACGATGTACCTGTGATTTTCAATGCATGAATCTCAAAATTGCTCCTGGGACTTCCGGGATTTTTCCTGATACGCATTATCATTACGGCTATGCCAATGCCTGAGATCACCTCAATAAAGCTATCAGCTCCAAACCCAAATAGACTAAGTGCATCATCTTCAAGGCCCAGTTTCATTGAAATCAGCCCCTCGAGAATATTGTAGAAGATAGTAAACAGACTCAGCAGGAAGGCTGTTTTGAAAAGTTTATTTTCCGTGAAGTCTGGTCCTATACCTTCTCCCAGGCTGGGGATTGGATTTCTCGTTGCTTTGGACATATTTTCCCTGTGTATATTGTATTAAAATCTAAAGGTTTCCCTGGTCTCCCCGCAGGTAAGCATTTCATCTCCGTAGTAGGGATTTTTAATATCTTTTTCTTCGCTTAGCCAATATGCCCCCCTGTTGTCGTTCATCATCGGGCAATACTGATAATAAACAGTTTTCCCTTTAAGCCCAATGGTTTTAATGACATTGTAAAAAACATCATTAAAACCGGAAAACTCTTCTCTTTGTTCTTTAAGGTTTTCCGATGAAATAACCTGGAGAATTTGTTTTTTTAGGTCAGGGAGCAGTTGCATCCATATATCCATGGCATCACCGGAAATCAGGTTCATATCTGTTTCGTCTATGGATTGTCTTAGCTCTTCAGCAGCCTTTTTAACCCCGGAAACATTACTGGCAACAAAGGCATTTTTTAGAATTATATATTTGTCATAAACTTTGTTAAGCTGCATAATAAAATCCATGCTGGTTTTGGCTTCAGTCGCAGGGCTGGCAGTATTGACATCATTATTATTTGTGCCATCTGATCCGGATTCCATCTTATCTCCCGTCATATCCATACCTGGCATCACATTGGTTTTCCCGCCTTCAGGATTCATCATGCTGGGCTTCCCCTCAAGCTGTGCAGCTGCATCCACGCTGAAGGTCCCGTTTGTTACAATTTCCTCGCCTTCTGACAGTCCGCCGGTGACCACATAACTGTCTCCAAGCGCCGGCCCCAGACCAATTTCGCGTAAGTTAAACACAGGTTCTTCAGTACTCTGGTCCCTGACATATACAATCGACCTTTTACCTGTCCATAGTACTGCCGACTTTGGAATAACAACATTATTCCGGTATTCCTTCAGATCAGTCATAACAATTCCTGATGCGAACATCTCAGGTTTGAGTTTCCCTGAATTATTGGCTGTCTCTACCCTTACTTTGGCTACCCTTGTAACCGGATCAATAACCGGATCAATAAAAACAATATTTCCTGAAAACTCTGTTCCGGGAATTGCCTGAACGGTAAACTTCACTTTTTCTCCCAGCCTTACAAAGGGAAGGTCGGTTTCATAAGCATCAAACATCACCCAGATGTTGGAGAGATCTGCAATGTCAAAAAGAACTGTCCCCCGGGAAACAAAATCACCTGCACTCACCCTTCGGCTGGTTACTACCCCTGAAGTATTGGATAAGACTTCGAAATTGTTGATTATCCTTCCTGAATTCCCGAGTAAGTCTATCTGATCATCTGTCAGCTTCCATTGCCTTAGTTTCTCTTTTGAAGCTTCATATAATGCAGGATGCAGCTGTCTGGTCTTTGCAGTCTCAAGCAGTTCCTGCTGTGCAGTCACAAGTTCAGGCGAATAGATCTCAACCAGTTTCTGGCCTTTTCTTACCTGTTCTCCTGTGAAATTCACATATAATTTTTCAATTCTGCCCTGAAGTTGTGAGACCTGGCTCTGAAAACGCCTCTCATCGGCCTGGATCTTCCCATAAAGACGCACTTCCCTGACGGCAGTCTGTTTTGTGACTTTTGTTGTGAGTACATTTGCCAGCGCAGCTGCTTCCCTTGTGAGAGAAATGGCATAAGGATCTGTCTGCTGTGACGACGACGGCTGCACAAGAGGTATCAGGTCCATTCCGCAGAGAGGGCATTTCCCCGGCTGGTCCATTCTTATCTGAGGATGCATTGAGCAGGTCCATACTGTACCCTGCGCATCTTCATGCTGGTGATTTTCATGATCCGGACCACCCCCGGGATTGTGAAAGAAAACCCACCCGAGGAATATCCCGGCTACTATCAGAAGTACGTAGCCTAACCATTTGTTTAAATTTACTTTCCTCATTTCTCCCCCTTTTTTATTTTTCCGTTTCCACCTATTTCCATTTATTTCTCATTATATTCCCCCCATCACCCTCCCCATCAACGCCTTAGCTGTATTAAGATCAGTAATCGCCTTCACCTGTTTTAATTCATAGTCAAGGGTTTGTTGCCGGACCCTCAGGACATCGGTAAGTGAAACAGCTGAGGCTGAATAGCCTTTCAGCATTATATCAAGAGATTTTGATGCAAGAAGATACTGGTCTTCATAAAGTTTTACCCTTCGTTCTGCATCCTGGTAAAGCCGGGCAGCGGCGTAATACCCGGTAATCAGTGAATTTGACGTAGCCTGGTAGTTAAATGAACTTGCCTGGCTTAACAGATCTGCTTCTTCGCGCATAGCGTTATATTTTTTCCTGTAGACAGGAAGGGTTATCGAAATCATTGGCATAATCATGTCGTTCCCGTTCATTGGTGAAGCTGACATTTCGCTTCTGGCAAAGACTGAATAGTTCAATCCGAGACCAATCATCGGATAGCTCATGCCTGTTACCATTTTCTTTCTTGCCTGGTATGCTTCCTTTTCAGAATTCAGCATTCGAAGCATGGGATTATTATTTTGAATTGAATCGGCAATTACATGGAGATCAATCTCAAGCGTATCAGGTGCAAGTATTTCCCCTGTATAAACAGGTGTCAAAGGGGGCCTGTTGAGAAAACTGTTAAACTGAGAGATAATAGTTTGTTCCCGGTCTTTCAGATTGGCAATATTGTTTTTCAGATCTCCTGCTTCAATCCGGATTCGGTACAAATCAGCCAATCCGGAGCCATCAGCTGATGATGTCATTGAACCCTGCTGCATTGAGCCGGTAACCTGGACTGACGGGGTTTGCTGACCCGACTGATTTTCTCCCATTCCCTGCATACCGGAACCTGTACTTGAGGATGTTCCCTGCATGGTTTGTGTCTGCATCGCCGGTCGTATGGAAACCGGACCAGACCCCTCTGTAGCAGGGGCTTTGTATTTTACCAGGGCCAGTCTTTCTATTACCTCAAGAATGTCGAGATTCTTTTCGGAAATACTGATTTCCTTTCGCACCATGAATAGTTCATACCAGGTCTGTTGCACATCATAATAGACCTGAAGCTTTGTATCCCTGAAAACTTCAAATTTCGCCTGGGCCATCAGGCTCATTTCATCCCTGGCATTTTTCAGGACACCGAACCAGGGAAACATCTGCATAAGTCTCAGATCGGCCATCTGTTTTCCTCCGGTAAATTCCATCGGTGTAAGGAAGGCTCCCAGTTCCAGTTGCGGATCCGGGAGTGACCCGGCCTGAGGGATTTTCTTCAACGCTGCCTGATATTCTGTAAAATGCTGAAGTACAGAAGGATTTTTTCGTCCGGCAATTTCCATATATTTCGTTAAAGAATCGGGTTGGGAAGAAAGGGAGATAATTGGAAAGAAAAAGAAAGAAAAAGAAATAAGAAGAAATGAATTGAGGTATTTCCTTAAACCCTTTAGATGGAATTTGCTGTATGAGCATGATATGTCGACTTGTTTTTCTTGCATGATTTACAGTAGAATTAAAAAATTATTGAGTTTAATAAGGAGGATCTGATCTGTTCCGGTTTTTCCTGATCTCTCCTTTTTCTCCTACTTCCCTTTCTCTCCAGATTGCCTGGAATACCGGGACGACAAAAACTGTCATAACCTGAATTATCATCCCGCCGAATGCAGGTATTGCCATCGGGACCATAATATCTGCTCCCTTGCCTGTGGATGAAAGTACCGGCAGCAGGGCAATGATAGTAACTGCTGTGGTCATCATGGCGGGCCTGACCCTTTTTTTACCGGCTTCAAGTACGGCCTGTCTGACTTCAGTTACAGTAGTGGGTTTCCGTTCTTCAAAAACCTGATGAATGTATGTTCCCATTATCACTCCATCATTTGTTGCAATGCCAAACAGGGCTATAAATCCCACCCACACTGCAACGCTGAGGTCAATGGGATGCATCTGGAAAAGCTCCCGCATATTAAGGCCAGCCACTGTAAAGTTCATAAACCAGTCCTGTCCGTATAGCCAGAGCATTATGAAACCTCCTGCAAAAGCCACAAATACCCCCGAAAAATGAATTAAGGATGCGGTAATTGTTCTGAACTGGAAGTATAGAAGAAGCAGTATCAGAATAAGACTAAGGGGTATTACCATTGACAATCTCTTTGAAGCCCTGATCTGGTTCTCGTAATTACCTGCAAACTTAAAAGTCACACCTGCAGGAAGCGTCAATGCTCCTGAGGCTATTTCCGTTTTAAGGATCCTGTCTGCTTCATTAACGACATTCACCTCTGCTTTTCCTTCCAACTTATCGAAAATTACATAGCCAACAAGGAAGGTATTTTCACTGCGTATCATCTGAGCTCCCCGTGTATAGTCTATATCAGCGATTTCACCAAGAGGTATCTGAACACCATTCATTGAAGGGATAAGGATTTTTTTCAGATCCTCGGGATTATCCCTGAGCTCCCTGGCATAGCGTACCCTGACAGGAAACCTTTCACGGCCCTCAACTGAGCCTGACAGGGTCATCCCGCCAACAGCCACCTGCAACACCTCCTGTACTTCTCCAACAGACATTCCGAAACGCGCCATAGCTTCACGGTTAAGCTTAATTTCAAGGTATGGTGCTCCAACGGCCCTGTCATAAAAAACAGATGATGGATTGATTGAAGGGACTTCTTTAAGGGCTTTTTCAAACTGCAGTCCCGCCTGCTCTATTGATTCAAGATCGGGTCCGTAGACTTTCAAACCCATGGGAGCACGCATCCCGGTGCTAAGCATTACCAGTCGTGTTTCTATTGGCTGAAGCCTCGGGGCTGATGTCAACCCCGGGATATCAGTGACTTTCACTATCTCTTTCCATATATCATCAGGTTTTCTTATTTCGGGTCTCCACTGACGGAAATATTCACCCTTATTATCCGGAATAAGGAATTCATTTATATTTTCTGAAATAAATTGAAACAGATCGATATAGGTTGAAACAGGTTGTTGCGAAGCGGCTAAAGTGATCCAATTTTCACCCACCAACAGATGAATGATCCTTTCATCTTTTTCATATTTAACCCTCTTAATCTCATCTATATCAACCTTATTTCCATTTATTTCCCCTTTATTTCCCCTAATTTCATTCCTCTTCCTTATTTCCTCCACCTCCAGTTCATAATATCCCTCACTGTCAGTCTGAAATCTCTCCCTGTGTCCATTTTCATCCAGGATATATTCAGGCTTGTAATTGATAGTGTTTTCAAACATCTGGACAGGAGCAGGATCAAGGGCAGAATTTACTCTTCCCCATTTTCCGACGGCGGTCTCAACTTCAGGGATAGCAGAGAGACGTTTATCAAGAATCTCTATATACTCAAGGTTTTTCTCTATTCCCGTATGAGGCATGCTGGTAGGCATCAGGAGGAAGGATCCTTCATTAAGAGAGGGCATAAATTCTTTTCCTGTTCCGGGGAATGCATTTATTGTCCCCTGCCATAGGTCTGTTTGCCTGAACTTTTTCCATCCCGCTTTTTCAAAGCCGCTGGCAGCAAAACCGAATACCTTGTCAGAACCCATCCATACAAGTAATCCGAAAACCAGTGTAATTGAGGGGATCATCAGGAACTGCCATTTGTTTTCCAATGCCCATGTCAGGATATCCTCATAAAAATGAACCATCGACATAAGGGCAAGCAGGATGAGGGATATGATTACTGCCACAAAAAGGAAATTGACGAACTCGCTGTTATGGGCTCCAAGAGGCAGCCATTCCTTTGCAAGATACCACGTTGCGAAAATAACAGTAATAGCGATGTTGATGTAGTTTGGCAACTCCTTTCGTTTTTCACTCCAGCGGTAGTCAAGGAGATTGTTAATTCCCACAGCAGTAAGGGCAAGTGCCGTCCAGGAATGCAGAATCACCGATAATATCAGGCCTGATAAAACAAGTATACCATTCCATATCCGTTTAATTTTCTTCCTGTCAAACGAAACGTTGAAGAGAATATGTACCAGGGTGGGAAGAACAACTATTCCAAGGATAAATGAGGAAAGAAGTGCGAAAGTCTTTGTAAATGCCAGGGGATGGAACAGTTTTCCTTCCTGTGCCTGCATGGCGAACACCGGAAGGAAACTGACTATAGTCGTTGCAATTGAAGTCACCACAGCTGCTCTTACTTCAGTGGTTGCCCTGTAAATTACTTCAAGAAGCTTTTTCCCGCGGATCCCCTTATTCTCCGGCATCTCAAGATGCCGGAGAATATTTTCAACATCCACAATACCAATATCTACCATTACCCCGATGGCAATTGCAATTCCCGAAAGGGCAACGATGTTGGCATCCACCCCGAACAGTCTCATCAGGATAAAAGTCATTAGCACTCCTATGGGAAGCAGACCTGAAACTATAAGTGATGCTCTCAGATTAAGTACCAGGATTATAATCACGATTATACTAATAAGTATTTCGTGAGATAGTGCAGTTTCGAGTGTACCGATGGTTTCTTTTATTAGGCCTGTCCTGTCGTAAAAGGGAACTATCGTCACTTTTGATACAGTACCGTCGGGAAGTGTTTTTTGAGGTAAACCGGCATCTATCTCCTTTATCTTTTCCTTTACATTATTTATGACTTCAAGCGGATTGGATTTATAGCGGGCTACCACAACTGCCCCAACGGCCTCAGATCCGCCCTTGTCAAAGCCACCTCTTCTTGTTGCCGGACCGAAGGAGACCACAGCAACATCCTTTATCCTTACAGGAACGTTATTTCTTACAGCCACTACTGATAGCTCAAGGTCCTGTAGACTTTTAATGTATCCAATGCCCCTGATTATGTATTCGACATTGTTGATTTCCATTGTTTCAGCTCCTATATCCAGATTGCTTTGTTTTACGGCATTCATGACATCCATAACTGAAACATTGAATGCTTTAAGAGCATTTGGATTCAGGTCTACCTGATACTCCCTGACAAACCCTCCTGCCGCGGCAACTTCAGATACTCCTTCAGCTGAGGAAAGGCTGTATTTAACATAAAAATCCTGGATGGTTCTCAGCTCCTGAGGATCCCAGCCTCCGTTCGGAAGACCTGTTGCCGGATCACGACCCTCGAGTGTGTACCAGAATATCTGGCCCAAAGCCGTTGCATCAGGTCCCAGTGATGGTATGACTCCTGAAGGCAGTGTTCCCGGAGGAAGAGAATTAAGTTTTTCAAGTATCCTGGATCTGCTCCAGTAAAACTCTGCATCGTCTTTGAAGATTATATATATAAATGACATCCCGAACATAGAGGAGCTCCTGATGGCTTCCACTCCGGGAATCCCAAGCAGTGCTGTGGTCAAAGGGTATGTTATCTGATCCTGAATATCCCTTGGTGATCTGCCCATCCATTCCGTTGATACTATCTGTTGATTCTCACCAATATCCGGGATTGCATCCACAGGAACAGGGTTTCGGGGCAGAATTGAAGTTTTCAGGCTGAAAGGCATTGTAACCAGACCCATCACAACAAAAGCAATGAGTATTATGAACGTTATCAGCCTGTTTTCAAGGAAATATTTTACCAGACGGTTAAACATGGCATTAAGCAGTTAATCATGACAGATGCCGGTCTGGCATCTGCCATGATATTTGACTTATTTTTCAGCACGCTCATAATGGCAGCAAGCGGGAAGCTTTGCATACACATCATCAGGTGCTTTGTACTTTTCGGTATCATGACCTGCAGACGCAAGCTTTTTGCTCAAGGCGTCCCTGCTTGTACTTTCAGAATCATAAGTTACCGTCAGCATCTGGGTTTTAATGTCCCATGATGCTTTTGTTGCTCCTTCTTCTTTTACAGTACTCTCAATACGTGCTTTGCACATATCACATTTACCCCAGACTTTAAATACCTCAGTCTTTACTGCAGGCTTCTTAACGGGGTCCTGATCCTGGTTCCGGGAAGCAGCTGAAATACTGAATACTGCCAGGAGGATAATTGTAAGGATTAGATGTAATGGTTTCATAGTCGTATGGTATTAGATTACAGATAAGATGGTTAACTCCATTGAAATAAAATGTAGTATGTTGAAATATGTTGAGTTGGATGGAGACTTAATTCAGAACCTAGGTTATTAGAGTAAAGCACAGTTATAGTACTTTGCTTTAAGCCTCAGTTAAGAATCAGACCAGGACAGATCAAATCCGGAGAACACATATCATTGACAGAAGGGGTTCTGTCTTCAGGAGATCTCCCGGGGGTAGAACAGATGAATATAAATTAAGCGCAGTGGTATACCCTGACCGTTCATCATACCTGGAAAATGAAGGAATTTCTTTTGCGTTTGCCGGAAATAAATGATTAAAGTATTCAGGGATATAGTTGCTGCTGACTCCGAGAAGAGTACTCTGGTCCTCGCAGCAATTTTCCACGGCTGAAAGCAGATCAGTGCAGCTGTCTTCGTGGGTCTCCATTCCGCATGAGGCAGGACTTCCTGATAGGGAAACTTTTGCTTCTGCCAGCTGTCCGCCGCAGTAGTGAAGGTTTATGCTCACCCTGATGCCTGAAGCAAGCATTATGAATGCAATCAATATGGTGAATCCCTTTTTCATACTTTATTAAGCTTACGAAAAACAAAATACCAAAGGGCTTTGTTCATTTTTATCCAGCAGGCAAGTCTTAAGTAGTCAGAATTCTGTCAGTTTTAAAGTTTCTGCAGTTGGCTCTTCAGGCTTGCCAGGGATCAATGTGGCCGGCTGACATCAATCCGGAAAGCAAAAACCTTTTAAAACCTGGATGGTCAATATAATATTTTGACAGGTGCTTTCCGTTTTGCCCGTGCCCGATGCTTGCTGAAGTAGAACGTCTGGAGACCAAAACATGGTGTCAGTGTACCACTGGTTACAGCAAAGTCCTCTTTGAAAAAGCTTTTGGATGCAAGGTAGATGTGGAACTGCTCAAAAGCGTGAAAGCAGGAGATGATGTTTGTCTGATGAAAATCATACCTCAGGGTAGGGTTGAGAATCTGAAAATCCTGGTCCCCGGTTCATGATAAAGCACCAGGATACAATATCTCTGTTCGGCAACTTCCAGTAAGGATGTACTTTATGTCTCATATGCACTGCTTCCAAAAATTGTGGAACCTCACCCAATAGCTAAAGATGGCCGGGTTTAAAAAACAGTCCGTCAGAAAATAGAAACTTTTATATCCTGGTCCATATCTGAAGGCAGTGTTTCTTAGGATATTTCTTATTTTTACGTTACAATAATTATAATTCCCGATAATCGTAAAACAAAGATAAGAAGATGAAGAAAACTGGATTTTTTCTGAGATGCCGACAGGTGACCTTGTTGCTTGTTACTTTGTTTCTGTTTAACAATCCGTCGTTTACCCAATATGTACATCGCGGAGCAGGCAACCCCTACCTGCCTCTGTGGGAGCATTTGCCCGACGGAGAGCCCCGTGTCTTTGAAGATCCCGATAATCCCGGGAAATTCCGAGCATATATCATAGGTTCCCACGATGTCAGATTTGGCAGTTATTGCGGACCCGACATAAGGATCTGGTCGGCTCCTGTGGAAGACCTGGCAAGCTGGCGTGATGAAGGTCCCGTATTTACTTACCCGATTGAAGATCAGTGGGATGTAATGTATGCTCCCGACCTTGTTGAGGTGAAAAGAAAAGACGGTACAAAGGAATACTACCTGTACCCGCACAGCCGTGGCCGCAACCGCGAAGCAATGGTGGCAAAGGGAAGCAGTCCTGTGGGACCTTTCACCCCCGTCAACATGACTGAAGACGGGACAAAGACAGTGCCCGGTAGTATCCTGGGATTCGATCCGGCTATTTACATTGATTACGTCACCGATCCGAAGGATCCTGATTATGAAATCGGCTTCAGGGCATACGGTTTCTGGGGATTCCAGAGGTCGCAGGCAGGCCAGCTCGATCAGAATACAATGTTTTCACTCAGGCCCGGAACTGAAGCCATAGGATATTTTATTCCAGCCAGCTCAAGGTATGGTGTAGTTAGGGATCCTGAAGGAACAACATATCCCGCTCTCTTTCCCGGCGAGGACCTTGGCTCATTCAACTTTTTTGAAGCTGCTTCCATCCGCAAGATTGGCAATAAATATATCTGGGTTTACAGCGGATACTCTGGTCCTGACTACGGATTGAGCAGTACCAACTCAGCCTTGCGATATGCCTACGGTGACTCTCCGCTTGGCCCATGGAAAAGTGGCGGCGTTCTTGTCGATTCACGCGGACCGGTGCTGAATCAGGACGGCACGGCACTGCAGACCGGATATTCGGGACATAACACCCATGGCAGTGTCCAGTTAATCAACGACCAGTGGTATGTTTTTTATCACAGGGCTCCGAGAGGCTTCGGATTTGCGCGTCAGCCAATGGTTGCTCCCGTTACGATCAGCTGGGATGAAAAGCCGGTGTCGGAAGGAGGGAAAGTAGTTATTAGGGGCTTTGATCCGTATGCTCCGGATAATACCTGGACAGCAAAGGATAGCCAGGGTAATGAATACACCGGGGCCGAAGTGACTTCAGAAGGTTTCCACATCTATGGCCTCGATCCCTATCAGTATTACTCTGCCGGATATGCATGCTATCTCTCAAATACCAGAAGCCAGCAGGATTCGTGGGATATTTGGGATAACAACATGCCCATTGCAAACGTTAAAAATGGGGATATAATAGGCTATAAGTATTTTGGTTTTGGAGGACTAAAAAAAGACATGAAAGGTCTAAAGGCCTTCAAAGGCGTTAAACCGAAAAATAAAACCGCATTTAACCTTTTCCTTGCTCCAAAGACAAAATCAGCGTTCAGGGTGAATGTCTGGCTTGACGGACCATGGGATAATACTACCTGGAAAGGTAAAAAGATTGGTGTAATCAATGTTCCAGCTAATTCTTCTTCGGAAATAACCCGGTTCACTGTAGATGTTTCATCGGTTGTGGACAGACTTGACGGGAAGCATGCTATTTTCCTTGTCGCCGAAGGTGGAGATTCGGAAGACCTGTTCGATCTGACAGGACTTGGATTCAGCTCGAAAAAGAATAAAATAGTCCGTCCAATTGCCCCCACAGTTGCAATAAAAGTCAACGGGAAGGATATAGAGGTGCCGCTTATTCCTGTAAGGTCTACGAATGCCAACGGTATTGTCAGTTATGATCTTTATGAGGCTGTTTACAAGCTCCCCTCAGACGTTGCCGGAATACCTTCAGTATCGGCTTCAGCAAGCACTCCCGATGTAAAGATTGCCATTACCCAGCCGGCATCAGGAACCGGAACTGCTGAAGTGAAGTTTGATTACAAAGGTGTGGTCAAGACATACAAAATTGTGTTTGCCAGGGAATAGGCGTTTTTGCTACATAATGGAAAAGGCGTTCAGCTTCTGCTGACCTATATCTCGCATTTTCTGCTCTGATAGAAGTAGGGAGGGTTGTCCGGTGCTTTCAGACCGACACCGTTGATATGATTTCGTATAAACCGGGAAGTTTATTATGAATAAGATATTGGAAACAGACAGGTTATTCCTGAGAGAATTAACCCTGAATGATAAGATGGAATTATCTGAAGTTTTATCGGATAAGGAATCTATGAAATATTACGATCATCCATTTTCAGAAACGGAAGTTGAAAATTGGATAAAATGGAATATTGAAAATTACAGGAAATATAACCATGGGTTATGGGCAGTAATAATGAAAGAGAGTGATCTATTTCTTGGAGATTGCGGAATCACGATTCAGGAAATAGAAAATGAGAAATTACCTGAATTGGGTTATCATATTAAAAAAGCATGTTGGAATAAAGGATTTGCTACCGAAGCAGCAACAGCCTGTAAAAAATATGCTTTTAATACGTTGAATATAAACAAAATATACACTTATACCACAACCAATAATCTGCCATCACGCAGAGTGGCAGAAAAAATTGGAATGGAATATATTAAAACATTTAAAAAAGTAATACATGGGAAAGAGGTAGAGGAGGTTTTATATTGTACAGAACGAAAGAACTATATCTGATTGGTTGTTAAATGGCATAAGCCCTGTTACAGCAGCAATCTTCCGGATAAGAGGACAGTTCCCGGAGGTGCAGCCTGCCCCTGATGCCCACCTCCAACCTGGTCAGTGCATGAACTGATGTTAAACTATGAAGACTTAAAGAACACAGCAATTTGTATTTAAATGAAATGTTAACTGTAACTAATCAAAATGACTAAAATTGGAATTATAATTTG
>CAZXSW010000050.1:0-14871 GCA_964642615.1 uncultured Rikenellaceae bacterium
AGAGCTTTAAGGAAGAGAGCTTCATCATCCTGGGCAGCAATGAAGCCCGAAGCATTGAACAACAATGCTGAAACAAGTGTTATAGCTGGTAATAGTCGCACAAGGTTATTTTTTTATCTCTAAGATAGTATTTTCTTAACTTGCATATTTGTTTCGGGCAGGTGTTGCTTAAAATTAACTGAATTTAACTTATAAATTACGGGGAAATGGCAAGGTATATAGTAATTGTTTTTCTGGCTCTGGCATCTGTATTACTGGTCAACGGGCAGCAGAAAAAGGTATATGAAAACGATTATCTGGTAAAGGTTGGGGATATGGCCCCCGACTTTGCAATAAACGAAGCCGGAGGGAAGTCGTACAGGTTATCAGACCTGCGGGGGAAAGTCGTTATGCTTCAGTTTACGGCAAGCTGGTGCGGTGTTTGCCGTACGGAGATGCCTTTTATAGAAAAGGAAATCTGGATTCCGGGAAAAGAGGAGGGACTTGCCGTAATAGGAATTGACAGGGATGAACCACCTGATAAGGTAGTGAAGTTCGCCGCGGATATGAAAATAAGCTATCCTCTGGCCCTTGATCCGGGAGCAGATATATTCGGGCTTTATGCCCTGAAGGAGGCTGGTGTCACAAGGAATGTGGTAATAGACCAGACTGGTCGTATTATCTTTCTTACCAGACTGTTTGAAAGAGATGAGTTCGATCAGATGAAGAAAATAATATTCTCAGCACTTAAAGCACAGTGAGAATGACTCTTATGTCTTTAGCGTAAATGTTAGGATTTTCTGCAACTTTTTAACCATACAATACGTTATATGATATATGTCACAAAGACATAACCCGTTCTAATCTTTTTGAATATCAAAAACGTAACATTATGAAAAAGCTACTAGCAGTTATTCTGGTTATTTTTATCAGTCTGCCTTTATTTTCACAGGTCAGGTTTGGACTGAAAGGCGGTTTGAGTACGACCTCACTTACCATGGGAAACCTTAAAACTCTTACTTCAGGAGAAACACAATATACCGTTGAGGCCCTTGAAGAAGGCAATTATGGTTTTCATGCAGGAGTGTTTGTAAGATTCGGCATAAGTAAATTCTTTATTCAGCCGGAACTGTTGTTTTCATCGAGGACCAATGAATTCTCAGTTACAGAGCTGGAAGAATCGCCGGTTGAATCAATAAGGGAACAACAGTTCAACAAGCTCGACCTGCCTCTGATGCTTGGTTTTCATCTTGGTCCCTTAAGGGTGAATGCCGGGCCCTCTGCATCCCTGCTTATAAATTCGCCGTCTGATCTGATTGATCATCCCGACTTTGAAGCGATGTACCAGGATTTTACCTTTGGTTATCAGGCGGGTGTCGGACTGGATATCCTTAAGAGGCTGACTGTTGACCTCAGGTATGAAGGAAGCCTGAGTAAATATCAGACCCAGATCAGCAATGCAGCCGGCGACAAGATAAAACTTGATGACAGACCCGGAGCTTTCCATCTGAGCCTGGGGCTTATGTTCTGAAACTGACTTTTTTTAAGTAAAGGAGAAGCTGTTATTTTCCCGGGGAGTTAACCGTGTTGATGACAGCTTTTTTTATTTGGAGAAAAGCATTTTAACAGCAATCAGTATAAGAAGCAAGGCAAATCCCTTCTTAAGAATGGACTGGGGAAGGTCTAGTGCCAGTTTCGATCCGAAATATGATCCTACTATAAAGGCTGCAGCCAGGATCATTGCAAACTTAAGGTTAACCTGGCCTGCCTTGTAGTAGTTATATGCAGCAATGATGCCGATGGGTGGAAGCATAACGGCAAGACTTGTGCCCTGGGCCATTTGCTGGCTGAATCCAAGTATAAAGACAAGTGAGGGGATCATGATAACAGCGCCTCCGATCCCGAACATACCGGCCATCACTCCGGTTATAACGCCGGTTACTATAAGCAGGAGCAGGATTGATGTTGACATTTTCATAGGATTTGATTAATATTTCAGGGGATAAAATTAAGAATAAAATTTAACCATGGCTATGACCTTTTACCATTGCATGATATTCTGACCTTGCATCCCGGGCGGGGTTGATTCCTGGCTGTTAAGAAAGGTGATCAGGTCGTTTGCAGACTTTGTTTTTTGGATTATTTTTACACGCTCAATGACTCACAGTGAAAAGTAAACTCCTTCTGGTTACCGGAATACTGGCACTGCTTGCTGCCGCGACTGTTTTATTCATCTATCTGAAACTGTTTTCAGAACCTTCGGTTTCGCCACAAGAAGGGGAGAGTGCTGAGATACTTATTCCAGGTAATGCTTCATGGGATCAGGTTGCTGATACTCTTGTCTCGAACCTCGAAATAAGTAATATAGCTCTTCTTAAATGGGTTGCTGAGAAAAAGCACTATCCGCGGATGATCAAAGCCGGAAGATACGTTATTGATGAAAGAATAAGCTATAACGCCCTTATCAACAGGCTGAGATCGGGAAGGCAGGATCCGGTCAGACTGACTTTCAACAATATCAGGAGTATTGATGAGCTTGCCGGAAAGGCAGGAACAGTGCTGGAAGCCGATTCAGCTGAAATCGCTGACTTCCTTTCAGATCCCTCAAACTACAGCTCTGATGGGTTTACCGAAGCCACCATCATATCTGCTTTTATACCCGACACCTATGAGTTCTTCTGGAACACCGGCGCTGAAGGCTTTTATTCAAGGATGTTAAGGGAATATAGAAATTTCTGGAACAACGGCAGAATAGAAAAAGCTGAGACTATAGGCCTGAGTCAGGCCGAAGTGGCAACACTTGCATCAATAGTTGACGCAGAAGCTGCAAAGAATGATGAAAAACCAAGGATTGCAGGAGTGTATCTGAACCGGCTCAGGACGGGTATGCCATTGCAGGCCGACCCTACTGTTAGGTTTGCCATGAACGACTTTACCATAACCAGGGTCCTTAAAAAACATCTTCTTGTCGATTCACCTTATAACACCTACAAATATAAGGGTCTTCCTCCGGGCCCGATTGCATGTCCCTCGGTTGATGGCTTAGATGCGGTTCTGAATGCTGAAAGACACGATTATATTTTCTTCGCTGCCAGAGCCGACTTCTCAGGTTATCACAATTTCTCGCGAACACTGAGGGAACATAACAGGTATGCCGCTGAATATCAGAGGGAGCTTAACAGAAGGAAGATCTTCAGGTGATTCACACCACCTCAACCTCTCTTTCAAGGTTTATCCCAAATTTTTCGTATACTGACTTTCTGATCTCTTCTGACAGATCAAACAGCTCCCTGCCGGTGGCTTTCCCGTAGTTTACTATAACCAGAGCCTGCTTGTCGTGAACTCCTGCATCTCCAATCCTTTTTCCCTTCCAGCCGCATTGTTCGATGAGCCAGCCGGCTGCAAGCTTTGTGTTTCCTGAAGGATCCCTGAATGAAGGCATGCCCTGGTATTTAATGAGCATCTCCGAGGCTTTTGTATTGTCAATAACAGGATTCTTAAAGAAGCTGCCGGCATTTCCTGTAATCAGAGGATCGGGGAGTTTTCTCCTCCTTATCGCCATAACGGCTTCCCTTACGTCGGCGGGGCTATATCCGCCGCTGGCTGCCAGTTCCTCAGCGAGGTTTCCATAGCCTGTCCTGGGGCTGAAGCTCCTGGATAGCCGGAAGGATACCCTTAATACAAGGTATCTGCCTTTAAAGACTGTCTTGAAAACGGAAGATCTGTATGCAAAGTGGCACTCGTCGGATGTGAATTCCCTGATCTGACCGGTATCGATCTCAACGGTCCTGACCCTGGTGATAGTCTCTGAAGCCTCAGCTCCATAGGCTCCTATGTTTTGAACAGGAGCCGCTCCTACAGTTCCGGGGATAAGCGAAAGATTCTCAAGACCGTAAATGCCATGGTTAACGCACCACTCAACAAAAGTGTCCCATCTAAGTCCTGCCCCCGCCGAAACTATAACATCATCACCTTCTTCATCCTCAACAGCAATATCGTCAATATTCACCCTTATGAGAGTGCCGCCGAAGTCACCCGTAAAGAGTATGTTGCTTCCTTCTCCCAGGGCAAGCAGGGGGGCGGGACAGGCATGACTGTCCATGGTAAAGCTGACTGCTTCACTCTCATTACCTATCATGGCTATGCATGCGGCTTTATAGTCAAGTCCAAAGGTATTGTAGGGTTTTAGCGCGACATTCTTTAGTATCATTCTCTTCAAAAGTTTAAAGCTTTGCAAAGGTAGTAAAACTGATTTAACGATTCCTTGTATTCCGGATTTCAGTGGCAGAAAGCTTATCCTTTCAAAAAGTTGGTTAATTTTGACAAGGATTCATTTTTTTTCACACATTTGCAGGAAATTTCTTCTATCCATTTTACCTAAAAAAATAGCCCGGCATGAAAAGCAACCGCAGGGATTTTTTAAAGACAGCCACAACGGCAGGAGCCGGGGCATTGACAGGAGGATTTCTTACTGGCTGCAAGCCGGTTGAACAGGTTTCTTCCGAGATGTCATTTATCCTCGAGTCAGCAAAGAGGGACCATAGTCAGATATTCAACATGTCGGGTTATTCTGCTCCTCCGGTTCCCCTTGTGAGGATCGGCATCATAGGTCTGGGCGACAGGGGAGCAGGTGCAGTTGAGCGGCTGTCGAGGATTGAAGGAGTGGACATAAGGGCTCTGGCCGACCTCAGAAAGGCTGCCGTTGAGGGATCACAGCAATATCTGTCACGGATCGGACGACCAGCAGCAAAGGAGTTTTATGGCAGCGAGGACATCTGGAAAAGTCTGTCCGGGCTTCCTGAACTGGATCTGGTTTACATATGTACCCCCTGGGATCTTCATGCCCCCATGGCCATTTATTCCATGGAAAACGGTAAGCACGTTGCCTGTGAGGTGCCTCTGTGCAAAACAATAGATGAAGCATGGCAGCTTGTCAATACATCTGAAAGGACCAAAAAGCACTGTATGATGCTTGAGAACTGCTGTTACGATTTTTTTGAACTGCTTACCCTTAATATGGCCCGTCAGGGTTTGTTTGGTGATATTGTCCATGGCGAAGGTGCATATATTCATAACCTTGTGGGTATGAATTTTGCCAGGCCCGATGACGGGAAACAGACTGATGGAGCCTATACAAATATGTGGCGTCTGAAAGAGAATGCCGCCAGAAACGGCAGTCTTTACCCAACCCATGGCCTGGGCCCGGTATGCCAGGTCATGAATATAAACAGGGGAGACAGGATGGAGTATCTTACATCCATGTCGACAAATGATTTTATAATGGGACAAAGGGCCGCGGAGCTGGCAGCATCAGATCCCTTTTACCAGCCTTTCAGTGATAAAAGCTTCAGGGGTAACATGAATACGACCCTTATAAGGACTTCTATGGGAAGGACTATAATGGTGCAGCATGATGTTTCGTCTGTGAGGCCTTATTCAAGGATACACCTTATAAGCGGGACTTCGGGAGCTGCCATTAAATATCCATCCGAACGTATTGCACTGGGTCATTCGTGGCTTAACGCCGATGAGATCAGGGATGTGAACGAAAAATTCACTCCTGAGATTACACGAAGAGTCGGGGATATGGCAAAAAAGGTAGGCGGTCACGGAGGCATGGATTTCATTATGGACTGGAGACTCATTGACTGTCTGAGGAACGGACTTCCTGTCGATCAGGATGTATACGACGGAGTCTTGTGGAGCAGTATTGCTCCACTTAGTGAATGGTCGGTGGCCAACAGGTCGGCCTCGATCGATATACCCGACTTTACAGCCGGTTCATGGGCATCAAATGTGCCTCATGACATAGAACTAAAGGCAGGAGGAACAACAGGTATCCTGGAGATAGCCGAAATAAAGGCTGAAATGCAGTTGAATGTTTAAACAGAAATGGATCAGTTCTTTTTTTCAGCGCTTTTGCTGCTGACTTTTGGGGTATTCTTTCTTCCACTAAGATCAAAGTATTACTATTCTCTCATCATCCTCACGGCAGGAGTGATTATTACATCGCTCTGGGCTTTCAGGGCTTTTTCAATGCCTTCGTCGGGGGATCAGCTTACAATAGACTTCAGCTCTGCAGGGCTTTCCCTTTTGCTTGTGGCCGACAGGCTCTCGGCATTCTTCATACTTATTGTTAACATAACAGTACTGACGGGATTCATATATGCCCGTGGTTATCTGAGACCTTACCTGGCTTCAGGCAACAGTATCCGGTTCTCTCTCCATTACCTGGCTTACCTGTGGCTATACCTGTCGATGATACTTGTCGTGATGATAAGAGAAGGACTACCCTTTCTTATAGCATGGGAGATAATGGCAGTCTCGTCCTTCCTTCTTGTTACCTTCGAAGCTTCCGATACATCAATAATGAAAACCGGGATAAGCTATCTCATACAGATGCATGCCGGGATGTTTTTTCTGCTTATAGCCTTTCTTCTTCTTGAGAAAGAAACCGGCTTGATGAGTTTTGACTCACTGACCTCCTATTTTTCGACTCATAAAAACCTTGGTCTTTTCCTTCTATTCTTCACTGGTTTTGGGATAAAGGCCGGATTTATTCCTCTCCATACATGGCTTCCTCAGGCGCATCCTGCAGCCCCGTCACATGTGTCGGGTGTTATGTCGGGTGTTATGATAAAGATGGGTATCTACGGGATTATAAGGGTGCTGACCTCGGTTAAGCATGATCTATTGCTTATAGGTCTTATCATACTTGTCGTCTCACTTCTCTCGGGAATACTTGGCATTATGATGGCAGTGGTCCAGAAAGACCTGAAAAAGATGCTGGCCTATTCAAGTCTTGAGAACATTGGAATTATTGGGACAGGCACCGGACTCGGGGTTATGGGAATGGCAACTGGAAACAATGTCATGATACTTCTTGGATTCAGCGGGGCACTGCTTCATGTTCTAAATCACTCCCTGTTTAAATCCCTGTTGTTTTTCAGTGCAGGTTCTGTATATCAGGCTACCCACACCAGGAACATCGAACAACAGGGGGGGCTGATGAAAAGAATGCCTTCCACAGCCCTTCTGTTTCTGATTGGCTCGCTTGCAATTTCAGGTCTTCCGCCCTTTAATGGTTTTATCTCCGAGTTCCTGATCTATCTCGGGTTGTTCAAAAGCCTTTCGGCCGCAAACCTTCAGCAGTCAGTTGTAATTCTTGCGGCAATAACGGGGCTCTGCCTTATCGGAGGCCTGGCTGTGTTTGGCTTTACCAGGGCATTCGGAATTATTTTCCTTGGAGAACCCCGTTCTGAAAAGGCTTCGCTTGCGACAGAACGTGAAAATTCCATGATTCTTCCCCAGGTTTTTACTGCATTTCTTATTCTTCTTATAGGTCTGGGATCACCCCTGGTTGCAAAACCTGTTATGGCAATGGTCTCGGGCATGTTCCTTTATGGTGCTCCTCTGCCTGCCGTGGAAAATACTCTTGCAAACCTGACCGGAATAAGCCTTATTGGCGGAATCTTCATTCTTACTGTCTCAGGTTTACTTCTCTGGCGATCATTCCATCTGCGGGCCCATCCTGCAGCATCCGGTCCTACCTGGGGCTGCGGTTATACAGTCGCCTCGCCCAGGTTCCAGTACACCGGTGCTTCGTATGCATACAACTATAATCACCTGGCCAAGCCTTTGCTTAACACTAAAAAGGAGATGAAGGAGATAGCCGGGGAAGAAGTGTTCCCTGGCAAAAGAAGTTTTTCCTTCAGCAGTGATGATATCTTCAGGAATGCCCTTATTGATAAACCCTCAGGCTTTGTCGCTGGGATACTCAAGAAGATAGCTGTTATGCAGACAGGGCTTATCCAGCATTATATACTCTATGCTTTTATCTATATGCTTATTGTGTTTTTACTGACATACTTAAACCTGATCTGAGATGGCTGCGTTGTTGCTTATGGTTCTAATGGCTGTCCTTTTTCCCGGTGTAATAGTAAGGACAAAGGGCATAGCTTCGGGGAGAAAAGGTCCCGGCCTGCTTCAACCGATGAAGGATATAATGGTATTGATGAAAAAGGGGTCTGTATTCAGTGATACCACCGGACTTATTTTCAGACTGGCACCTGCCGTCTCACTTGGGACCGTATTGTGTGGGATGCTGCTTATCCCTTTTACAGATCAGAAAGCTCTGATATCCTTTGAGGGGGACTTTGTTTTCTTTGCCTACCTGCTTGCTCTCGGCCGGTTCTTCATGATCCTGGGAGCCCTTGACACCGGAAGCAGCTTCGAAGGGATGGGAGCCAACAGGGAAGCGTTTTTCTCTATGCTTGCGGAACCTGCTTTCTTCATAATCCTTGCCACTCTGGCCATGTTCACCGGCTATACATCTTTTTCTGACATTTACGGGAATCTCTTCCTTACCGGTAATCATTACGCCTTGATATACAGTGTTATCGGCTTTTTTGTTTTCTTTCAGATAGCTCTCATTGAAAACAGCAGGATGCCGGTGGATGATCCGAAGACCCATCTGGAACTGACTATGATCCATGAGGTTATGATACTTGACTACTGCGGTTTTGATAAAGCCCTGATACATATGGGATCTTATCTGAAGTTTGCCCTTTTCGGCGCACTCATGTTCAACGTTATTGTTCCGGCCTCCTGGAATTTCTGGCTTCAGAGTGCTCTCTTTGTTCTTGTTTGCGGAGGCTTTGCTGTTGCAGTCGGACTAATGGAATCGTTCAGAGCCAGAAACAAGATGAATAAGAATCCAAAGTTCATTCTTTCAGTTTCGGCGCTGGCACTTATAGGATTCGTTGTTATACTTATACTTACCGATAAACTAATCTGAGAAAAGGAAATGGTTAATTATCTCATAGTGCTGTTTGCGGTAACTCTGATGTATTTTGCACCTGCAGAAAGACTGGTTACCTATATAAGGCTCATTGGGTTACAGGGTTTTCTGCTTTGCGGGATTGCAATCCTTGAACTTAAAGAGGTAAACAGTGCCAGCCTTGTGTTTATTGTTTCAGAGACTCTGATCTTCAAGGCAGTGTTGCTGCCCTATCTGCTCACCAGGATTGTAAACCGTTCGGGAGTTTCAAAAGTACACAGGCAGGCCATGCCAGGGTTTTACCTGCTGCTCTTTTCCATTCTTGCCCTGCTTGCCAGTGTTGTGCTGGCCGATGCCCTCGAGAATCCTTTTGTTAATACAATTTATTTGCTGATAGCACTTTATACACTTTTCACAGGACTTCTGCTTATAGTCACCCACAGACTGATAATATCTCACCTGACGGGTTTCCTTATAATTGAGAATGCAGTTTTCATATTCTCACTGGCAGTAGGAAGCGAAATGCCAATGCTTATCAATATTGCAATACTCCTCGATATTTTTGTGGGTGTGCTCATCCTCGGGTTTTTCGGGCTCAGGCTCAGACCGCATACCAATGAACTCACCAGATTAAAAGACTAGGCCATGGGAATGCTGATTTTTTTTATTATCTCCTTACTTTCCGGAGCAGCCATCTTCCTTTTCAAAAGTAAGGTTCTCACCAGGTTAGTGACACTTGCCTATGGTCTTTCGCTGGCAGGGTTCACCATCTACGCATGGCTGAACATCGATTCCACTGAACTCCGGTACTTTTCTTACAACAGTACAGGGGTACTGTTTCTTACTGTACTGGCAGTGCTGGCAATACCCACAATGTATCATGGCTTTATCTATACTTCAGATGACAACACAAGGAAATACAATGTCTATCACGGAGCTTTGATTGCACTAATGACATTTATGACCGGGGCATATCTTGCCAACGGTATGACCGTCCTCTGGATCTTTGTCGAGGCTACCACCCTGGCTGTTGCCGCCCTTATCTACCACGACAGGACTGAATCTGCGCTGGAAGCAACATGGAAATACGTTTTTATCTGCTCCACAGGAATTGCTCTTGCCTACCTTGGTATCCTGTTCCTCGGATTTATCTATGGCAGGGAAGATGCAGCAAGCCTTTCGTTTGAATCCCTCGCCGGTATCATAAGTCAGGCTAATCCACTGTACCTTAAGATAGCTTTTGTTTTTGTTGTTATCGGATTCAGCACAAAGATGGGACTGTTCCCTATGCATACGGTTACAATAGATGCACATTCTGTTGCCCCGCCACCCATAAGTGCTCTTATATCCACAACACTGATGAATGTTGGTTTCCTGGCTATCTTCAGGGTGTACATGTTATTTTCGTCATCACCCATCTTCCCGTTTATGAACAATGTGCTCATCATGTCGGGGATACTGTCCCTGCTGATTGCAGCAGGCTATATGCTTAAGGCAAAGCATCTGAAACGTATGCTGGCATATTCGAGCCTTGAGAATATGGGGCTGGTTGCCATTGCCACCGGCGCAGGAGGATCGGGTTACCATGCAGCCCTTCTTCTTCTGGTACTCCATTCATTTGTCAAAGCCAGCCTCTTCTTCCAGATGGGTCAGCTTTCAAGGATACTGCATACCTTCAACCTCGACAACACAGGAAGATATATGCAGCTTTATCCGGCCGGAGCCCTTGTACTTATTCTCGGAATGATATCAATACTGGCCATTCCACCGTCAGGATTGTTCATCTCTGAAATATTGATTTTTAAGAGCCTGGTAAGCGACGGAAAATGGTTCATACTTATTTCTGCAATTATCCTGTTGTGTTTTATTGTCTACGCAATGAGTACCAGAGTTATGCATATTCTGTATTCTGCCCCCAGAGGTTCAGAGATGAGACCTGAGCCTTCATATGTAAATCCGGCTGAAACAATTACTCAATTTGTTTTTCTTGGACTGGTTGCCATCTTTTGCTTTTATCAGCCTGAATTTATAGTGCGGCTTATCGACAGTAGCATTGCAATGTTACCATGAAAGAAAGGGTTTTAAATGAATTTTAAAGATATATATAACGATTCGGTGCCTGTAGCAGCAGAAGAAATCCCGGTGCTTGATTATCCGGTCTTTTGTGATACAATTGCAGGTTTGTTCGATAAACAGGCGGTACACATAGTAACTTACCATGCAGTGAAGAGGGTGGGAAGACTGCAGTTTATATGCGGAGTGGCGGATGATGATACGGGAAAGATCCTGCTTCTTTCACATAATGCTGATGGGAAAGATATCAGTCTGAAATCCCTTACGCCCATAATACCTGCATTTCATATTTTTGAAAGGGAGCTGCACGAGAACCACGGAGTGACTTTTACGGATCATCCATGGATGAAGCCGGTCAGATATCCTCACGACCGCCACGACATGAAATCGGTACATGAAAACTATCCCTTCTATTCAATCGAAAGTGAAGAACTCCATGAAGTGGGGGTGGGGCCCGTTCATGCAGGGGTCATTGAACCCGGCCACTTCCGTTTTATCTGTAATGGGGAAAAGGTGCTTCATCTCGAGATCCAGCTGGGATATCAGCACCGGGGAATTGAAAAAATACTTTCGGAAGAAACGAATGGCCTGAGAAGGTGCATCCTCTCGGAGAGTATAGCCGGGGATACATCTGTGGGACACGAACTTGCCCATGTGCAACTGATTGAAAGTGTTGCTAATATTGAGGTTGATGACAGTCTTGAAGTCGAGAGGTGTATTGCTCTTGAAATGGAAAGGCTGGCAGTTCATATTGGTGATACTGCAGCACTCTGCGGCGATGTGGCCTACCAGCTCGGTCAGGTTGTCTGTGAAGCCCTGAGAACAACTGTTATAAATACAACCCAGTCGTGGTGTGGAAACAGGTTTGGAAAGGGGCTGGTAAGACCCGGGGGAACCAACTATCCTCTTTCGTCCGGAAAGGCTGAAGAGATACGAAGAAACATAACAGATGTCGGGAACAGATTTGCAGAGATGACCGGCTGTATCTATACTCTGCCCACCATACTTGCCCGTTTGGAGGATGTAGGGATACTTACCTGTAACCAGGCGGCTATGACAGGTGCCGTAGGCCAGGCAGCAAGGTCGTGCGGGATACCCAGGGATATCAGGAGGACTCACCCCTTTCAGTATTTCAGGAAATATGCAGTTGAGCCTGTTATACAGCAGAAAGGTGATCTTCTGGCCCGTGGCATGCAAAGGTCCCTGGAAGCTGCAAAGTCGGTAACGATGATAACCGCGTTGCTCGATATATGGGAATCCATAAGAAGGGATCAGCCACGGCCCGTCTACAACTACAGCCTTAAGCCATCGGCTTTCGGAATATCGCTTACAGAGGGATGGAGGGGAGAGATCTGTCATTCTCTTGTTACTGATGACAAGGGGGTTGTTATAAATTACAAGGTTAAGGATCCCTCGTTCCATAACTGGATAGCTCTTGCCCTTGCTGTAAGGGACCAGGAGATATCAGATTTCCCGGTATGCAACAAGAGCTTTAATCTCTCTTATTGTGGTAATGATCTGTAACAGCAAAAATGGAAAAAAATGATAAAGGAAACCAGAATACTGCTGCATCACGGTAAACAATTCATAGGGAACCTGAGGGAACAGCCGGTTTCTGAACTGTTTCGCGGGAGACCGGTGATAGAGGAACTTACTGATGCCGAAAAGGAGGAGGTCTGCCGGATATGTCCTGTTGCTGCCATTGACAGAAACACCGGGGCCATTGATCTGGGAAGATGTGTTTTCTGCCGTGAGTGTTCTTTTCATCTTCCGGGGAAGATCAGGTTCACCAACGATTACAGGATAGCTTCAAACCACCGTTCCGGTCTGATAATAAAACCCGGCGACGATGATCATGTCTTCTTTGATCAGTCGCATCAGGAAAGCTTTATAAGAAAAGTATTCAGGAGAGCCCTAAAGCTCAGACAGGTCTCAGCCGGAGGTGATAATTCATGCGAGATGGAGCTTTCAGCATCAGGCAACGTTAACTTTGATTTTGGAAGATACGGAATTGAATTTGTGGCCTCGCCCAGACATGCCGACGGACTTGTGATTACAGGACCTGTGACGGTCAATATGGCAAAAGCCCTTGAGATTACATATAAGGCCTTACCTCAGCCGGCCATAATAATTCTGGCCGGGACCGATGCTATAAGCGGCGGATTGTTTGAAAACAGTCCTGCCATCGACCGCAGATTCATAGCTGAACACAGGATAGACCTGTATGTGCCTGGTAACCCTGCACACCCTCTTACCTATATCAATGGAGTTATGGATCTGCTTGGGATAAAATGAGCGGATACTTACCTGGCCATCGCACGCTTCTTCATATCAGCGGGCATCTTTTCGATGGCATACCGTAAGGATGTCCTGGGCATTGTGCCCTTCTTCCGCATCACATATTCAAAAACACTGTCACAGTTAGCCTGACTTGCGGCTTTAAGCATCCATCCATAGCCTTTCTGAACCATATCGTCGGTGTCGGAATGCAGAATATCGGCTATTTCAAAGATATCATCAGGGAAGAGCCCTTTTCTGGCAGGTATGATAAGGGAGACTGCTGAAGCACGTTTTGTCCACCTGTTGCCGGAACGTGCCCATTTTTTAAGCTCCCTGAGGTAATCCGGGTACATCTCAATAAAACTGCCAATTGTATGATTGCAGAGTGTATCACACGAAGCCCAGTTTGAGACATAATGTCTGACCCAGCCTTCAAAAACCTTAAAATCGGAAGTTTTATAGTCCTTTCTGAGACTGTAAGCCCATTCACAGGCAACAAACGATTCTTCCATATATCCCGATCTCCACAGATCTTCGCACATTTCGAGAATCTCAGTTTTCCCCATATCCCCGGTTTTTTTCCGGTATTCCTTTGCTATCCGGGTTACATCGGCCGATTTGATCCCGTACATATTAACGGGTTCCTTGAAAAATCTAAGACCCGATTCCCTTACTTTTTCGTCTGACATATTTCTCAGACTGTTTCTGAGGTCATTCAACAGGCTGTTGTTCATTATGCAAGCTGGTTTGGATAATAAAATAGTAGTTAAGTATTAATGATATAAATATAGTAAGGCCTGGGTCTCAGTCCCGGAAAAAGGACTCATAGCCATTACCATAAAAAGATCTTTTCCCTGATGTATTGTGACATTTTCTAGTTAAGGGTTTTCTTTCCGGTTTTAAGGTTGCCCCAGAATTTCTCCTCTGACCTTCTGAGTTCCCTGTTTTTTCTGGCTTCCTGAACAAAGTAGAGGGTCGCTGCAACAGTCCCCGCAGCCATCAGTCCCAGCAGGATGTTCCTGAAGATCACGGTAATGCTCTTTCCTCCCTCGGTCGTCATATAACCCTGCTGGCCGCTCCCGGGAATCATCAGGGAGCTGTCGTATCCGACATCGATACTGAAGATATTCTTTACAAGGAAAAGGGAAAAGAAGCAGAGAAGTCCGGCAGCTACGGGTGTTGCAATCCAGCCGGCAGCTATCCCTCCAAGTATCCTGAAGTTTATATTTGCCGAACCCCTGTAAATCCCTATTCCTATCACGGCTCCTATAAGAACCTGGGAGCTGGAGACAGGAACAAGGGGAATCGGGGGAAGTCCAACGCTCTTAAGGAAATCTGACAACCCGGATGAAGAGAACATAAAAAGCACCAACGATTCGGCCAGAACCACAACAAAAGCTGCTTCTCCTGAAAGCTCCATTATTCCTGATCCGACAGTATCCATCACTTTTCGGGAATAGGATATTATACCGGCAGCAATGGCAAGACCTCCAAGAAGGAAAAGTTGCCTGGCCGACGACAGAACAAAGAATCCGAGATCAAGATCTTCGAGCCGGAATGCCGGTACAAATACTCCCATGACGTTTGCTATATTGTTGGCTCCCAGGCTATATGCAGCAAAGGCTCCAGCTATCACAAGTCCGTTTCTGATGTATGATTCAAATCTTACAAGATGGATCTGAAGACCTCTTTTGATCTTCTTCAGAAGGAAATAGAGAAAGATAGAGAAGACAGCTCCCAGCACGGGTCCGGAAACCCAG
>CAZXSW010000051.1:0-1861 GCA_964642615.1 uncultured Rikenellaceae bacterium
CTATCCGTGTTACATCGGCATCAATAAAGGAGGTCACGTGAGCTGACACTTTTTTTGACATCACCATATGATCGGCAATTATCCTTCGCACCCTGTCCATTTCAACTATCACATCTTCCTGTCGCCCTGTAACTTCACGGATGGTTTTTTCAGTAGTGGCATTTTCCCGTGTATCTCCTGTCTGTTCAGTCTGATCTGTTTTGTCAGCAAGGTTCATCTGAGTTCCGGCAGCGTTCGTGCTTGCTGAGGCGGCCTGATCGGGCCGTGAGGCACTGCCTTTTCTGACTTCAAGAAATTTAAGGACATCATCCCTAGTTATCCTGCCATCCATACCCGTACCGGTAATAGTATCCAGTTCAGCATGGCTTATGTTTTCGCCCGAAGCTATCTTTCTCACAAGGGGTGAGAGGAATTTGCCCGACGGAGTACGGCTTTTAAGCTCAGCCGACACCACGGTCTCTTCCTTTTTCTCTTTTCTCTCAGCATCGATGGTTTCCCTGATGCGTTCAACCTCCCTGTCAATCTTCTGAATATCCTCAGGTGTACTTTCTGTATCTGTCTCAAGCACAGCAAGTATGTCCCCGACCTTCATAATGTCGCCTTCCTTTCCCATGATTTCGGCTATTATCCCTGCTGCCGGAGCCGGTATTTCAGAGTCGACTTTGTCGGTGGCTACCTCTACCAGAGGATCGTCCTCGTTGACAGCAGTCCCGGGTGCTACAAGCCATTTATTTATTGTTGCTTCAATGACGCCTTCACCCATTGCGGGTAGTAATATGTTCATCCTTGCCATAGGTACTCCGTTTTTTCTTATGGTCCGTAAAACTATGCTTACGGATAATACTTCTTTTTTGTAAGTTAATATCTGTACTAATAACAATTATGAACCCCATATGTTTAAAACAAACAGGTTTTGGTTCAACAAAAAAGAAGTTTAAAGGGAGTGAGCTGCAGGCTACTGCTGGTAGGGGTTGCGGTTGTTAATAGCCCTGCCCAGGGTTATCTCGTCAGTGTATTCAAGTTCATCGCCTACCGCCACTCCTCTGGCCAGGGTGGTAAGAAGGATATCGTACCTGCATAACCTTCTGTAGAGGTAGAAATTTGTTGTGTCGCCTTCCATGGTTGTGCTTAGTGCCAGTATTACTTCCCTTACAACACCTTCCCTCACTTTCTCTTCGAGGCTTTCAGTGTTAAGATCGGACGGACCAATCCCGTCGATCGGTGAGATAATGCCTCCCAGTACATGGTAAACCCCCCTGAACTGCCGGGTGTTCTCTATCGCCATCACATCCTGGATGTTCTCAACGACACACAGCAGCGACTTGTCTCTTTTCTCATCACTGCATATATTGCATATCTCGCTGTCAGAGATATTATGACATTGCTTGCAGTAATGTATCTCATCATGAAGCCGGGAAATGGCCTCGCCGAATCTTTTAACTTCTTCGGGATCTCTTTTAAGCAGGCTCATCACCAGCCTGAAGGCCGTCTTCCGTCCTATGCCTGGCAGTGTGGCAAATTCGTTTACAGCATTTTCAAGCAGCCTTGATGAATATTCAGTATAGCCCATAGGATGGATTTTGCTGTAAAAATAATTCAATTCCTTCCTTTGAACTAAATTGGCGCGTAATTTTTTGTCTTCCGCTCTTTTTAGTATTCTTGCAGATTATTCTAAAACTATGTCACCTACACTCATCCTTGGTTTATTCCTGCTTTATACGGCAGTTCTTTTTTTTGTTACCTGGCTTACATCCCGGAAAGCCGACAGCCAGTCATTTTACATAGGCAACAAGGTGTCGCCCTGGTTTGTTGTTGCCTATGGTATGATAGGAGCCTCACTCTCGGGCGTTACCTTTATGTC
>CAZXSW010000051.1:1961-3920 GCA_964642615.1 uncultured Rikenellaceae bacterium
AAGGGAGGTATAAGAACCATTGTATGGACCGATACGCTGCAGACCACCTTTATGCTTCTGGCTGTTGTCCTTTCAGTGATTTACATAAGCAGGGAGATGGGACACTCCTTCGGGTCGCTTATACATATGATCTCTGACAGGGATATATCCCGTATGTTTATTACCGACTGGCATCATGAGAGGTTTTTCGTGAAGCAGTTCCTGAGCGGAATGTTCATAACCATTGTTATGACCGGACTTGACCAGGAGATGATGCAGAAAAACCTTAGCTGCAGGAATCTGGGTGAAGCTCAGAAGAACATGTTTACCTTCAGCGGGATCCTGATCTTTGTTAATTTCCTGTTTCTTGTCCTGGGAGCCCTTCTGATGGTATATGCAGTAAGCGCGAATGTTTCAGTTGAATCGACCGACGATCTCTTTCCGACAATCGCTTTCCAGCATCTGGGACCGGTGGCAGGAGTGGTTTTCCTTATAGGGCTCATCTCTGCGGCTTTTCCCAGTGCCGACGGAGCCCTTACATCTCTTACTACCTCAGTCAGTATTGATTTTCTGGGACTTGACAAGAAAATGGGGATCACTGAAAAGCGAAGGACAAGGATCAGGTATATGGTCCATATAACAATAGCCTTTGTTTTCTTTATAAGCATTCTTCTTTTCAGGGCCCTGAATAACAAGGCTGTTATTGACAACCTTTTTACTATTGCAGGTTATACCTACGGGCCCCTGCTCGGACTGTATTCCTTCGGACTCTTCTCGGGAAGAAAGGTCAATGACAGAGTAACTCCTGTAATTGCAGTATTGTCACCTGTGATATGTTATTTTATAAGTATGAATTCTGAAATTCTTTTTAACGGTTACAAGTTCGGCTTTGAACTACTTCTTGTAAACGGGCTGATAACCTATCTCGGTTTGCTGCTGTTCAGTACCGGGAAGGAAAAAGCAGGCCTTGAGGGTTAAAACAGTGACCCTGGCCGGGTGATATTCTGAGTATCCTGCGATGGCTGTCCGCTTTCCGTTCCTGCAGCCGGTATGCTTTCCTTTTTTGTTATTGCCGTGATGGTTCTGAAAGGAATGTTCCATATCAGATAGTAACTTATTCCGGCAGTGGCCCCTCTTCCTCCGTCGCCATATCCCGGTATATGAACCGGTTTATTGTCTTTCCCACCACCTCCCGAAATCAGGAACTTAAGCCTTACATTCCATCCGATACTGAAGTTCCGGAAGAGCTCCGTCCTTACACCCGGGGCTATCTCCAGGAAATGGCCCGCCATGGTTGATGAGGCAAGTGAGGCGTGACTTGAACCCCAGTAGTTCTCCTGGCTCAGAGAGGGAGTCCCGGAGCTGAAAAGGCTAAGTCCGTATCTTAATCCGAGGAGAGCCTGGTACCTGCCCAGCGAAACAGTAGGTTTAAGAAGATTAAAGTCGACACCAGCCTTCAGGTACAAACCTTTCGAGCTGTAGTCATAGTTGTACTGCGAATAGCTGAAATCAGACCAGCCTCCTTCGAGGGCATATGCCATCTTCTCATTCCGGTCGGCAGATATAAAACCTCCGGCATCAAAGTTTTTTCCTTCAAACATAAAGATAAGGGGTCCCGTGACTTCAATCCCGGCCCTTACCTTAAGCGGAAAAGCGACGGTGTCCTGGCCCCGTGACATCAGGGGGAAGAGTAGCAGGGAAATACTAATAATATATACGGATATTTTCCTCATTTGCCGTTGTTATATTACCCTTTCTGAAAACTATGGTGTCGATTATATTTGATGTTGCCGAATAGTAATTCATATCGAGGTTGTGGAAGAAGGTATAGCCGCATTCCTTTGAAATAAAGTGGGGATAACTTGAAAAGCGGAACGAAACCGTGTCGTCAGTGCCATTGATCCTGATTACAAAGGTTACCTCCCCTGATGAAGCATCGAGGGGCAGGAGGGCAGGCTGCACTCTTGCAGTCCTGTTGTA
>CAZXSW010000051.1:4020-13960 GCA_964642615.1 uncultured Rikenellaceae bacterium
TCCACCACTTCGGGGAGTTCAATAAGGTCGCGGTTGTCGCGGAACTGAATCCTGTGTTTCGAACACCAGTCGTGCAGGAAGACGAAGTTGGGTGATATCAATGCACTGGCAAACTTCTCGTTCTCCCCGATGACCATGGCCTGTTCGATAAAAAATGATTCCTTAAGCTTGTTCTCAATTACCTGCGGAGCAATATATTTCCCGGCCGAAAGCTTGAACATCTCCTTTTTCCTGTCAGTTATACGCAGAAATTTCCCCTTCTCTATAACTCCTATATCGCCTGTATGGAACCAGCCTTCCTCATCAATTACTTCGGCTGTGAGCTCAGGCGCCTTGTAATATCCCATCATCACATTAACGCCTTTGCAGAGTATCTCTCCGTCGCCGGCTATCTTTACTTCAACGCCCTCGATTACCGGACCTACAGTTCCGAAGCCCAGTTCATCAACACGAAAGGGATTCACAGCTATCACAGGCGAGGTCTCTGTAAGTCCGTAACCCTGAATGACAGGCAGACCAGCAGCCCAGAAGATCTTTTCGAGCCTCGATTGAAGAGCTGCACCTCCGGAGACCATAACCTGAACCTCCCCGCCGAGAGCTTCCTGCCATTTGCTGAAAATAAGTTTGCGGGCTATTCCAAGCCTGAATTTGTAGAACGATGAGTTCTCGTTAAGACTGAATTTGAGGCCAAGCCTTACAGCCCAGAAAAAGATGGACCTCTTCAGCCACGAGAGGTTCCTTCCCTTGCTTATTATATTGTCGTATATCTTTTCGAGAAGTCTGGGGACTGTGTTGAAAATATGAGGTTTGATTTCTTTCACGGCTTCTGAGATGGTTCCCATGTTCTCGACATAGTAAATGCTAATACCCTTGTACTGAAAATGATAATTCACCATCCTCTCATATACATGGCAGAGGGGAAGGAAACTAACCGCTCTGTGCCCGTATCCCAGATGATGGGCTTTGGAAGTGGTAATGGCGTTGGTAACAAGGTTACGGTGCGACAGCATCACACCCTTTGAGTTACCAGTCGTACCCGAGGTATATATTATGGTAACCATTTCTTCAGGATCAATACTGTCCTTTATCTTTTTTAGCTCGTCCCTGTACCGGTCAGCACTCTGCCTCCCTTTTTCAACTATTTCAGAAAATGGCCTCAGCCCATCAACAGGGTCGAATGAAAAGATATCCTTCAGTGTCTGAATCTTCCCGGCCACCGGTTTTACCTTGCCGTATATCGCTTTGTTACCTACAATTATGGCCCTGACCTCAGAATGCTGGAGGATATAATCATATTCATCTGTACTTATTGTCGGATATATCGGGACGTGGATTATTCCTGCCTGGGCAAGAGCCATGTCGACAATGTTCCATTCGGGCTTGTTGGCACTTATTGTCGCTACCTTGTCACCTCTCCCGTAGCCCAAAGCCATCAGTCCGTAGCTGACAAGATCAACAGTCTCCCTTACCTCATCAGTTGACCAGGTTACCCATTCAGAATCCTGTTTGCCTCCATACATATCCTTTCGCGGGTATTTCTCACAGTTGAGGTCTATGATGTCAAAAGTTCTGCGTATCTCCATTGTATTTTCCAGTTAAAAAGTTTGCAATTCTAATAAAATATTTCGAACAAAAAATACATTTAAGAAAAAAAGGATTATTGAAACTTTGTAAAAAACATATAATGAGTAATATATACAATTTTATCTGTGTTGATAAATTCGACCGGGCTAAAGCTGAAAAAGTTTTGAATTACACGGTCGAAAAATAAGTCAGGCTTAAACTTAAGTAATACCGTATAATCCGTAGGGTCATCCGGAAGGATTTCAGTATGTGTTATGAAACTGACCGTGCAGCCTGGTTAATAAAAAAACGGGATTACTGTTCTGATATGGCAGTCAGTGAAATGGACCGTGAAATCATTCTGTTGAGTGTTTCATGTCACGTCACATCAAGTCAGGGCAGGATTACAAATGGTTTACCTGAGGAGTATCTCCCTGGCTTTTTTAAGGGCAGCCGGCAGTCCGGCCGCTTTCTTACCTCCTGCAGTTGCCAGGAAAGGCTGACCTCCTCCTCCTCCGTTAATCTCGGGGGAGATCTCTTTTATTATGCTTACTGCACTCAGGCCTCTTTCTTTTACCAGGGAGTCGCTTACAATCACGGTGAGACTGGCTTTTTCTCCGGACGACGAGCCAAGAACGGCAACATAATTTCCGCCCAGGTTTCTTATCCTGAAGGCAATATGTTTTATTATATCGGGTGAGACTCCTTCGGTAAGTGAGGATATGAACTTTATACCCTTTATGTCTTCTGCTGAATTCTTAAGCTCATCTGCCTTCGATTCGGCGGCATCGGTCTCCATTTTCTCAATGGTTTTCCTGAGAGAGGAATTCTCGGCAAGAAGTTTTTCAACACTGTCGGTTACCTTACCCGTGCTTTTAAGCATGACAGAAATGTCGTCGAGGGCTGCCAGTTTTTCAGATATATATTCTTCGGCTCTGGCGGCGGTGATGGCTTCAAGCCTTCTGACTCCAGCCGCTATGGCTCCTTCCGATATTATTTTTATTATACCTATTGAGCCCGTGTTCTCAACATGGGTGCCTCCGCACAGTTCAACTGACTTGCCAAAGGAAATTACCCTGACCCTTTCTCCGTATTTCTCTCCGAAGAGGGCCATGGCACCCATTTTATGAGCTTCATCCATTCTTATGCCATCGGTAACGATTCGGCTGCTTCCTTCCCGTACCAGCCTGTTTGCCAGTTCCTCTATTTTCCTTAACTCCTCACGGTCTGGCTTGCCGAAATGGCTGAAGTCGAACCTTAGACGGTCGGGTGTTACAAGAGAGCCTTTTTGCTCAACATGGGTGCCCAGCACTGATCTGAGGGCAAAATGAAGCAGATGGGTTGCCGTATGGTTACTTGCTGTCATCTGCCTTTTTTCAGTGTCGACCGAAGCTGATAATGGTTTTGAGGGATCAGTAACAATCCTGTCTGTAATATGAAGAATCTGGTTGTTTTCCTTAAGGGTGTCAAGGACCGTGATCTTCTCTTCTCCGCACGAAAGGAAGCCGGTATCTCCGACCTGTCCTCCCGACTCTGCATAGAATGGAGTTCTGTCGAGGACTATCTGGTAGTTATGTTTACCCTTTATCCTGATTTTTCTGTATCTCGTTATGCTTACTTCGTCTACCGTGGTGTCGTAGCCTGTAAAAACAGTTCCTTCAGTATCCCTTACAACAACCCAGTCGCCTGTGTCAACAGCAGCGTCCTCACGCGATCTTTCTTTCTGGCTTTTCATCTCCTTTTCAAAGCCCGACATGTCGATATGCATATCGTTCTCTCTAAGGATAAGTTGAGTAAGGTCGGCAGGAAATCCGAATGTATCGTATAGTTCAAAAGCTACTTTCCCGGGAAGTATATTCTTGTCTTCACCCTTAAGGTCGGCAATCATCTTTTCTATCATCTTAAGTCCTTTGCCGAGGGTTCTGAGAAAGGCACTTTCCTCTTCATATATTATTTTTGATATCTGTTCAGAAGAGTTTCGCAGTTCGGGGTATACATCTCCCATATTTGCAGCCAGAACAGGTACCAGCTTGTGGATAAACGGTTCTTCAATGCCGAGGTGGTTATATCCGTACCTGACCGCCCTTCTCAGTATCCTTCTGATAACGTAGCCAGCCTTGTTGTTTGAAGGCAGCTGTCCGTCAGCTATTGAAAAGGCCACGGCTCTCAGGTGGTCGGCCACAACACGCATTGCAATGTTGTGGTTCTCATTTTCACCATACCTGATACCGGTCATGGCGCTTATCTCTTGTATTACAGACTGAAAGATATCTGTGTCGTAGTTTGATTTCTTCCCCTGGATAATCATGCACAGTCTTTCGAAACCCATTCCTGTGTCGACGTGCCTTGCAGGAAGAAGTTCGAGTCTCCCGTCGGAAAGTCTGTTGTATTGAATAAAGACAAGGTTCCATATCTCTATAACCAGGGGATGCCCCCTGTTTACAAGCAGATGGCCGGGGACAGCCTTTCTCTCTTCATCATCCCTTATATCGACGTGGATTTCAGAGCAGGGGCCGCAGGGACCAGTCTCGCCCATTTCCCAGAAGTTGTCTTTTTTTGAACCTTCTATTATACGGTTTTCCGGATTTCTGAAGCATCTTGTCCAGTGATCAGCAGCTTCATTGTCTCTGGGTACGTTTTCTTCCCTGCTTCCTTCAAAAACAGTTGTATAAATCCTGTCTTCATCAACACCCAGAACCCCTGTAAGAAATTCCCATCCCCATTCAATAGCTTCCTTTTTAAAGTAATCTCCGAACGACCAGTTGCCAAGCATTTCAAACATGGTATGGTGATAGGTGTCGTGACCAACTTCCTCAAGATCATTGTGTTTTCCTGATACCCGCAGGCATTTCTGTGAGTTGGCAACCCTTTTAAGATCACTTGTCCGTCCCCCCAGAAATATATCCTTGAACTGGTTCATTCCGGCGTTGGTGAACATCAGAGTGGGGTCGTCCTTTATCACCATAGGGGCAGAAGATACTATCCTGTGACCTTTTGACCTGAAAAAATCAAAAAACAGCTGTCTTATCTCCTGCGCCTTTAAATTATTATCCATATTGTTAATAAAATATCTTATTTTTTGGCTTGTAAAATTACTTTTTTTGAATTAGATTTGTCCACAATCAATAAAAAAACAGGAAAACTCGTTTCTGTAGATGGGAAGGAAATACGTCCTTGATTTAATAGATCTGCAATACAAGCAGGTGAAGCTCGCCTGGAAAGAAAGATTATGGAAGTTTTTTCTATTGTTTCTTGCTTCATTGATAGTTGCTCTTATATACGGCACTCTCTTTCAGAAGATGTACGGATCGCCGAAAGAAGCTGTGCTTTACCAGGAGCTTGAGAACATGAAGCTGCAGTACTCCATGCTTGACAGGCAGATAGATGAATCCCTTGAGGTTCTCAATGATCTCAGCTATTCAGATGATAACCGTTACAGGCTTATTCTCGATATGGACACCGTCCCCGGGTCAATTCGTAGTTCAGGGGTTGGTGGTGTAAACAGATATGAAGAGCTTGAGGGCTTTGATCACACCGGCCTGATGATCTCCATGAGGAAGAAGGTTGATGCTATCAGGAACAGGTCGACAGTTCAGTTTGAATCCTTTAAGGCTGTTACAGAAAGGACAACTGAATGGAAGAGGGAAATGGAATATCTGCCGATGATAAGTCCTGTGTCAGTTGCCATACGCAGAGGTGACGGAGTGAAGTTCAGGGAGGTTCATCCGGTTCTTGGTACTCCTCAATGGCATCACGGACAGGATTTCAGTGCCCCTTATGGTACTGAAGTTTATGCCACCGGTTCAGGTAAAGTTATCGAAGCAGGCTGGAGTCAGAGTGGCTTTGGTACCTTTGTTGTTATAGATCATGGTTACGGATACCAGACAACATATGGCCATCTTAGTGCCGTAAAAGTGTCTGTGGGAATGAATGTTAAGAGAGGAGACCTTATTGCTCTCTCAGGTAACTCCGGTACATCCACAGGTCCTCATCTGCATTATCAGATTGATCTGTACGGACAACACAGGAATCCCCTCCATTATTTTAATGATGACCTGACCGAGGAGGAATATTTCGAGATGATCGAAACCTTCAGTTCCCGCCTGAAATTCAGGTAATATTCTGCTTTTTTTCAATGGTTCATCCCGGCACCCGGTTCATGTCGAATGATTTTTTTATCTTTGCGGTCGTATGGCACGTACGAAATACAAGTTTAACCCCGATTCACTTAGTTTTGACAGGATAAGGCTTGGCATCAAAACCGTTATGCTCAGGATGCTTGCCTATTTCATCGGGTCACTTTTTATAGCCGTCCTTTACGGATTTGTCTTTGCAGTCTTTTTCGATTCGCCCAAGGAAAAGGTCCTTAAGCGCGAAATAGAACAGATGACAATTCAGTATGAACTCATGCACCGTGAGATGGCAAGCCTTGAAAAGGTAATTGAACACCTTGAGGAAACCGATGACAACCTTTACAGAACCATCTTTGAAGCAGAACCGATCCCCGACGCGGTACGCCATGGAGGTATCGGCGGGGTCAACCGGTATAAGGAACTTGAAGGTTTTGATAACTCAGGCATGGTTGTTGAAACTGCCAGGACCCTTGATCAGCTCATGAAAAGGGTATATATACAGTCCAAGTCGTTTGATGACCTTATTGTGCTGGCATCCGGCAAGGAAGAGATGCTGACTGCCATACCTGCCATACTTCCCATAGCAAACAAAGATCTGACAAGAGTTGCATCCGGCTTCGGCCCCAGAATTCACCCTTATTACAAGATCACCAAATTCCATTCGGGAATGGATTTCACAGCCCCGACTGGTACTGACGTATATGCCACTGGTAATGGTGTTATCGCTCAGGTAACCTCTTCACAGAGAGGCCTGGGGAAACATGTAGTCATCGATCATGGCTTCGGCTATTCAACCGTATATGCCCATCTCAACGAATTCAAAGTAAGGGTGGGCCAGAAAGTTAAACGCGGCGACGTGATAGGATATGTAGGGAACACAGGTATGTCGGTTGCCCCTCATCTTCATTATGAGGTGAAGCTTAATGGCAGTTACGTCGACCCGGTGAACTACTATTTCAATGATCTGACAGCTGACGAATATGAAAAAATGATCGAGGCTGCCTCAAAAACGGGCCAGTCGTTTGACTGATCACCTTGCAGTCATATACTTTTGATGCTTAGATAATAATCCTGATACCTTATCCTCTGTAAAATGCCTTATAAGGAAAAAAAGATTGAGAAACTTTATTACTCCATAGGAGAAGTATCTGATATCCTTGATGTCCCTGTGTCAACAGTCCGATTCTGGGAAAATGAGTTCGACATCCTCAGGCCGCTCAAAAACAAAAAAGGAAACAGGATGTTCACTGCAGGCGACCTTAAAAACCTCAGGATCATCCATCACCTTCTCAAAGAGGAGGGAATGACAATGCTGGGAGTTAAAAAGAAACTTGCCGGAAAATGGGAGGAGACTGACTACAAATATGAAATTGGCGAGTCGCTCAGAAAGATCAGGACCATGCTTCTCGATATGAGAGACAGTATCTGAGGAGTCCGCTTACCTGCCCGGGATGATATGATCACCTGTTTTGACCTTCCTCAGCGAAAAAGAAAAATGCCGACTGAATACAGATTTTAAATCCTGCTTATGAAGTTAAAGGAACTTTGCTCCTGGCTCGAATCTGAAGTGCCTCTGTCGTTCCAGGAAGATTATGATAATTCGGGGCTGCAGACGGGCGATCCGGAAAGAGATATCAGATCGGCACTTGTAAGCTTTGAAATCAATGATGCAGTTCTCGAAGAGGCCATTGCAGGGAAATTCGACCTGGTGATAACACACCATCCCCTTATTTTTAAGGGAATCAGGAACCTAACACCTTCTTCACAAACGGGTCGGCTGGTTTTAAAAGCCGTAAAGAATGACCTGGCAGTCTATTCTATGCATACCAACCTCGATGCTGCAGGAAAAGGAGTCAGCTTTATGCTTGCCGGCCTGCTGGGCCTTAAGCAGAGGAAGGTTCTGGTCCCTCTCAGTAACAGGCTCCTTAAACTGGTTACCTTTGTCCCTGAAGCCTGGGCAGAAAAGGTGAGAGAAGCTGTTTTTAGCGCCGGAGCCGGCGTGACAGGCAACTATGATATGACATCCTTCTCATCAGAAGGCCAGGGAAGCTTCAGGGCAGGAATTGATGCAAAGCCTTTTACAGGAACTGTCGGCAGTATTCATCATGAGAATGAAATACGGTTTGAAACCATACTTCCCTCTCACCTCAGGTCAAAAGTTGTTGCGGCATTGCTCTCGGCCCATCCCTACGAGGAAGTTGCATTCGACCTGATTCCGCTGGCAAATGACTACTCTTCTGCCGGAATGGGTTGTGTCGGGGAACCCGAATCACCTCTCTCCGAAAAAGATTTTCTTGATCTGACAGCCGAAACCCTGGGCTCATCAGGCCTCAGGCATTCGGCACTGACAGGTAAAATGATAAGCAGAGTTGCTGTGTGCGGAGGTTCCGGTTCATCACTATTCGCCGCTGCCATGGCTTCCGGAGCAGATGCCTACGTGAGCGGCGATATCCGGTATCATAACTTCGCCGATGCCGGCGGTAATATACTTATCGTCGATGCAGGGCATTACGAGACAGAAAAATTTGCAGTTCAGATTATTTATGATCTGGTTATAAAAAAATTCCCTAAATTTGCACTCCGGTTTTCTGAAATAAATACGAATCCGATAAACTATCTTTATAATGGAAAAAGTTAAGACACACGAAGCTGACATATCTGTTGAGGAGAAGCTCAGAGCTCTCTATAGTTTGCAGCTTGTTGACTCAGAAATAGACAAGATAAAAACACTCAGGGGAGAACTCCCTCTTGAGGTTCAGGACCTCGAAGATGAAATAGCCGGCCTTGAAACACGTCTTGGTAACCTCAGGGAAGAGGTTGTTGTTCTCGAAAAATCGGTTCAGAAAAAAAATAATGAGATAGCCGAAGCACAGGCTCTCATTAAGAAATATGAAGAACAACAGAAAAATGTAAGGAATAACAGGGAGTTCGATTCTCTTTCAAAGGAGATCGAGTATCAGAATCTCGAAATTGAACTTTTCAACAAGAAGATTCGTGAGTTTAACATTCAGATAGAAGAGAAAAAAGCGGTTATTGCCGAGTCTGAAGCCACCCTGTCCGAACGCTCAATAGATCTTGATAACAAAAGAAACGAACTCGACGAGATAATCTCCGACACCCAGAAGGAAGAGGAAGGACTTTACAATAAATCCGAAAAGATACAGACCATTATAGAGGAGAGACTGCTGATCGCTTACAAAAGAATCAGGACAAATGCCAGAAACGGTCTGGCAGTCGTTCCTGTCGAGCGCGATGCCTGCGGAGGATGTTTTAACCAGATTCCACCCCAGAGGCAACTCGACATCAGATCAAGAAAGAAAATCATCGTTTGCGAATACTGCGGACGTATTCTGGTCGATGATGAAATCATAAAGGAGAGCCAGATCTGACATCAGGTTAAGACTCTCTTGCAGAACAAGCTCCTTTCCCTCCCGAAAGGGGCTTTTTTTTATTTTATGGCTCTCGCGATCCCATTCAACTTACAGCCGTTTGTCATCATAATTAATTAATTTTACTTGTTATAACCAATATTAACAGGTATGGATGTCTCTGATTTCAGGAAAATGATTGCAGAAGGGATCCCAAAGAAGCTGCCTGAATTGCGTCCTTATGATACAGGCGTCAGTCATGCTCCCGTTAGAAAGGATATTCTGGATATTGAGGAGAAGAAAACGGCTCTCCGGAATGCCCTCAGGTATTTCCCTCCTGAATTTCATAAGGTCCTGGCAGGGGAGTTTGCCCGTGAGCTTAAAGATTTCGGAAGAATCTATATGTACAGGTTCAGACCTTCATATGAGATAAAAGCCAGGCCTTCCGATGACTTTCCTCACCGTTCAAAGGCTGCCGCGGCTATCATGCTTATGATATCAAATAACCTCGACCCTTCAGTGGCACAGCATCCCCACGAACTGATTACCTATGGCGGCAACGGCGCTGTCTTTCAGAACTGGGCCCAGTACAGGCTGGTGATGCAATATCTCTCTTTAATGACTGATGAACAGACCCTGGTTGTCTATTCAGGGCATCCGCTTGGACTCTTTCCTTCGCATGCCATGGCACCCAGGGTTGTTGTGACAAACGGACTTGTAGTACCCAACTATTCATCGCCCGACCATCTTGACCGCTTTAGTTCCCTGGGAGTTTCACAGTATGGCCAGATGACGGCAGGCTCTTACATGTATATAGGTCCCCAGGGAATAGTCCACGGCACTACCATAACAATAATGAATGCAGCACGAAGACTT
>CAZXSW010000052.1:0-4147 GCA_964642615.1 uncultured Rikenellaceae bacterium
TAGCGTAGATATCTGAAATTGCCCTTATGACAGCCTTATAACCAAGATGTTTAAGTGGAGTATATACAAGGTTGAAATGTATACCCTCAAGAAGAAGGTCGGTCGATACAAGCGTCAGGGACGATCCTGAATCGATTACTGATGCATCATCGCCGGGTTTACCGGCACTGGTTCTGTTAACAGGTTCCACTCCTTCTGTAAGATGTGAGATAAGCCTGAATTTGCCGTAATTTCCAAGAGGTGTCCTGCTGCCGTCTGTGTTCATAATAATAGGATAAAAGATAAAAGACAAATTGAGGAACGAAGTGACGAAATCCCGCCCAGCGGGAAGACAAAAGACAAAAGACAAAAGAAGGCGTGAGCCGTGAGCCGTGAGCCGCGAAGGGTGAGTCTATTAAAGAGATAGTGCCTGGATGATAGCGGGGTAACAAGTTTAAAGTCAAGAGTTTAAAGTTTAAAGTTAAAAGTAAAGATCTTCCGATACTTTATTATGTTTTAAAGATGATAGGCAGGCGTATGGTTACTTCCTTATCCATATTATATCTCTGCCAAAGGGATTAAGGGCTACTTCTGTAAGCTTGAAATGCTGCCTTCCGAATGGTATCCCGACGATTGTTATACAAAGCAGGATACCGAATAAAGCATGTGAGATCGCAATCCAGATTCCTCCGAAAAGCAGCCAGATGACATTCATAATGATATAGAGGCAGCCCGAAGCCCTTTCCCTTACTACGCTGGTCCTGCCAAAGGGCCACAGTGCCAGCGAACCCATCTTGAGTGTCTGAAGACCAAAAGGTATTCCGACGATGGTTACAAAAAGGATTATACTGCCAATAAGATATTCAATGGCAATTATAATGCCGCCAAACAGCAGCCATACAAGGTTTCCGAGGAGTTTCATAAGTAAGAGGCTTATTCAAGTATTATGGTTCTGTCTTTTGGGTATCTGACCGAATATGTCATTATCAGTTCCCTGGTCTCACCAGGTTTTAGTTCAAGCTCCCATTTCACCTCGCCGGTGGTGCTGTTATAGCTGCCGCGGGTGAGTTCTCCTGCACTGACTTCAATGCCGCTGTTTGTTGAAACAGGGATCTGGTCCTTCACCGCCATTCTGACAGGAACGGCTTTATTATTTCTTATGGTAATAAGGAATGAATATGTCTCGGTCTTGTTCTGTCCGAGTATCCTTCTTGAAGTAAAATCCTCCCTCTTCTCCCTTTTGACCAGAATACTGTTGTCGGTCCCCAGTGATACTGTGAGGGTGTCAGTCATCTGATTGACATCAAGGAATGATTTACCCACAAAGGTATTTTCAAAATACAGGTTTGCCTCGCCTCCTATAAGACTCTGCTGTGCCCAGTTTGTTATGTTGCCTGTCAGATATGCATGAGGGGCAAGTTTGGGAATGGTGAGGTACCTGTATTCGGCAGGTGTCGATGTGCGCTGTATCTCAAGGGTTTGAACCTTGCCGTCGGATGGCACTGAGAATGGTATGCTTACGTCGAAAGATACTGTTGTCTGGCCGGGCTTTACTTCCACGGCAGGCGCATAAGCCTCCTCTTCAGCAAACTTTTCCATCATATCTGCTGCTACTGCCATCTCCATTAATGCTTCCCCGGCCTTTAAGGGAGCTGTATTACGTCTGGTGCTACCCGCCGCCGTTATAACGACAGGATTATAGTAATCGATGAACCAGGCCGACAGTTCGGGGAGGTTTCCCGACACCCAGGGCGTTGCATTTGAGAAACTTAGTTTAACATCTTTCCAGTCGACACCCGTATTCTGGAATACATTGGCCTTATAATATATTGTTACAGGTTTTGTTATATCATCAACCCTGAGGTCGTAGGTGGGGTACCAGCCGGCATTGCCTGTTACATAGCTTATTGTAAAACGGCCCTGAACAGCCTTATCGGCCTGAACAGTGGCAGAAATCAGTCCCGAAGGAAGCTGCTGCCTGCCCATCCGGTCGGCCAGTTGCTTCTGCAAGGCTGCAATCTGTTTCTCATAGTCCTTGATTATCCGGTTCTTTTTAAGGGTGGTGGTAGCCACCTGGTCCATACCAGTGGTGTAAAGGTCCATGACACTCCTTAGCTGTTCAAGACTGAAAGAGGTCTCCTTGACGAGGATGCCCCTGTTGGCTACAAGAAAAGCTTCCTTCTCCTTAAGTACATTAATAGCTGCTTTCTCATCCTCGACCTTTATCTGGAGGGCCTCGATCTGGTCGCGCAGGCTTTTTACCTCCGGACTCTCTTCAAGGTTCTGAAGATAGTTGTTCTGATGATTGACCGAGAGGATGACAAATTCACCGAAGCCCTTTACCTGAATGCTCCCTGCGTCGATATAGGGCGACAATCCGCCAAGCACAAGGGTGGTTGTTCCGGCCGGTATATCAACCCTTGTCTCGTGACTGATCCTGGCCCGGTCGGGATATACAGTCACATTCTCTATTGCTGCTTTTATTTCTTTTTCAGCCGGCGAAGCAGAAACGCAAAAAAACAACGCCGGCATCAGGAGGGACACTAACTTCTTCATAGTCATATTTTTATTGCTTTGCCTTCCATGGTAAAACCTCACCCTGCATTCAGCGGACAAACAGACTATCTGTTCCTTCCTTTTGCATGTTAACGGGATTCTCGGGATCCATGGACATGGCGATTATAAATATTAAAGATACTCTTTTTATTTTATCATACTCAGCAAATTTCAGGCCGTACTATTTAACTTTTTTTAAGAGACTTTCGGTTGAAAGTGACAGATTCATAGAATTTAAATCCTTTTGATTTTAAAAATAATATCCCATCTTTGCGTGGTTTTTCAGAATTAACCGGAATTTCATTCTTTTTGTTACGTGCCTGAAATTGCCTGATTAATGTGCAGCCGTAACCATAATTCAAGAACGAAAGATATAAGTATTAATTTGTTAACAATATAAAACACCCTATTATGCAGAATAAGCTCCAGGAACTCACGGATAAGATTTACCAGGAAGGTATCGCCCGGGGAAAAGAAGAAGCTGAAACAATTGTTGCAGGTGCCAGAGCTGAATCAGATAAGATACTGAAGAAGGCTGAAGAAGCCGCTGCAGCCATAATGTCAAAAGCTGAAAAGGATGCTGAGGAACTCAGGAAAAACACTCTTTCCGAGATCAGGATTTCGTTCCGTCATTCCTCAAATGCACTTAAGCAGTATCTTGAGAACCTTATTTCGAAGAAGGTGATCGGGGACCCTGTATCGGAGACATTCTCAGATACTTCATTTGTTGCCCGGCTCATTGAGCTTACAGTAGGCAAGTTTGCCTCTGACAAGGATGATCAGAGTATGGATGTTTATATTCCTGAAGAAATGACAGGCGAAATTGAAAAGTATTTCAGTAAGAAGACTGCCAGTGTATTGTCATCCGGACTTTCATTTCACCCGATAAAAAATATGAAAAATGGCTTCGAGATCAGTCCTGCCGGCAAGGATTACAAGGTCAGCGTTACCGAAGATGATTTCGCAGCATATCTTAAGGAGTTTATGAGACCCGGGCTTCTGGATCTGCTTTTTGAAAAGGAGAAATAATGTTTAAACGGCATTACTATTATCTTGTAGCCGGACTTGCTGATCTGATCTTTGACAACAAGGCCGGTCTGAGTATAGGGGAGTTCAGGGAAGAGCTAAGGCTAAATCTTCAACCTGATGACTTCTCGCTTGTGTCTTTGCTGTTTCTGCCTCACGACAACAAGAATCTCTTCTCATTTCTTACCGGGAAGGAGGGAGAGTGGGATGAAGGCGGGACCTATACCTTTGCTGATTTTGAAGAACAGAAAAGAGTCCTAGAGTCGATTCTGAAGGAGACGGATGTCCTTCCTGATTATATGGTTGATATTATGACCGGCTTTTACGGATCGGAAGAGGGCATTGATGAAGCTCAACTAAGGAAAAAGCTTTCCGAAGGATATATTAATATGGTGCTTGGTTCGGGAAACAGGTTCCTTGAACAATGGATAAGATACGATACCGATATTAATAATATATACACCTTCCTTAATGCGAAGAAGCTGGGGCTTGATGTAGAGAAGCACCTTATAGGCGACGACAGTCTTGCAGCTGAACTCCGGGAGCTTTACCGGTCGGGAAAAGACTTTGTTATTCCGTTCGAACC
>CAZXSW010000052.1:4247-12704 GCA_964642615.1 uncultured Rikenellaceae bacterium
GATAAGTAATAACAACAAGCTTTATGCTGTTGTAAAATGAAAGAAATATTTGAAAAAAAATAATATATGCTTACAAAGGGAATAGTACACGGTATAATATCCAATCTGGTCATTGTTGAAGCCAACGGGCCTGTTGCCCAGAATGAGATATGTATGATCTTAATGGGAGAGACAAAGCTCATGGCTGAAGTTATCAAGGTTAACAGGAGCCAGGCTTTTGTTCAGGTCTTTGAGTCAACCAGGGGATTGAAGGTGGGTACTGAAGTTGAATTTACGGGCTTTATGCTTGAGGCGACTCTCGGACCCGGGATTCTTTCACACAACTATGACGGACTTCAGAATGACCTTGACAAGTTTGAAGGTGTATTCCTTAAAAAAGGGGAATATAACTTTCCTCTCGACAGGGATGCAATATGGGAATTCAAAACCATTGCTGAGCCAGGAGACACTGTTGAGGCCGGATCGTGGCTTGGTGAAGTAACAGAGAACTGGATCCCTCACAAAATCATGGTCCCGTTTAAGTTTGAAGGCAGTTACAAGGTAAAGTGGATTGCCAGTCCCGGCCAGTATAAGATCGATGATGTAATTGCTGTGCTTACAGGTGATAACGGCCAGGAGTCTCAGGTCACCATGGTCCAGAAGTGGCCTGTCAAGCTTCCGATAAAAGCTTACAAAAATAAGACCCGTCCGTTCAGGATCATGGAAACAGGCATAAGGGTCATTGATACCCTTAACCCGATAACAGAAGGGGGAACGGGATTTATCCCCGGACCTTTCGGATGCGGTAAGACTGTGTTGCAGCATGCCCTTTCGCGTCAGGCAGAAGCCGACATGGTTGTCGTTGCCGCCTGCGGTGAGAGGGCCAATGAGGTCGTCGAGATCTTTACAGAGTTCCCCGAGCTTGTTGATGCAAGGACCGGAAGGAAACTTATGGAGAGGACAACCATCATCGCCAACACTTCAAACATGCCTGTTGCAGCAAGGGAGGCATCAGTATATACAGCCATGACCATTGCTGAATACTACCGTTCAATGGGTCTGAAGATACTACTGCTTGCCGACTCCACATCACGCTGGGCACAGGCACTCCGTGAGATGTCCAACAGGATGGAGGAACTTCCGGGTCCCGACGCATTCCCGATGGACCTGCCCGCTATTATTTCAAACTATTATGCCAGGGCTGGCTTTGTTGAGCTTGTAAATGGAAAAACAGGGTCTATCACCTTTATTGGCACCGTGTCGCCTGCAGGAGGTAACCTTAAGGAACCCGTCACCGAATCGACAAAGAAAAGTGCAAGGTGCTTCTATGCACTCTCCCAGCAGAGAGCCGACTCCAAGCGCTATCCGGCAATTGACCCTATCGACAGTTATTCGAAATACCTCGAGTATGATGAGGTTAAAAAATATGTAGCAGAGAATATTTCAGCCGACTGGATCGACAATGTTACAAAAGTAAGGGACGTGCTTATAAGGGGAAGGGAAGCCCAGGAACAGATCAACATTCTCGGTGATGATGGTGTACCTGTCGATTATCATGTCAGGTTCTGGAAGTCGGAGGTCATCGATTTTACCATTCTCCAGCAGGATGCCTTTGATACTGTCGACCGTATAACACCTCTCGAACGACAGAAATATATGCTTGGGAAAGTACTCACAATACTCGATGCCGATATTAAATTCGCTGCCTTTGAAGAGGTATCGGTATGGTTTAAGAGGCTGATCAACTCACTGAAACAGATGAACTTCTCTGGTTTCAGGTCTGATGAGTTCTTTAAGTATGAGCAAGAGGTGGATAGTATGTTAACAGAAATAATTAAGTCATGATCGAGAAGAGAGCTTTTCAAAAAGTATATACGAAACTGACCAGGATAACAAAGGCAACCTGCTCTGTAATGGCACCTGGTATCGGGTATGATGAACTGGCAACAGTAAACGGACGCCTTGCTCAGGTTGTAAAGATTTTGGGTGATGAGGTTACCCTGCAGATCTTTTCAGGAACCGAAGGTATCCCGACTAATGCCGAGCTTGTTTTCCTTGGCAAACCTCCGGTACTCAAGGTTGATGATGATCTGGCGGGAAGATTTCTGAATGCCTATGGAGAACCTATCGACGGCGGACCTGCCCTTAACGGTAAGGAAAGAGAGATTGGCGGACCTTCAGTCAACCCTGTCAGAAGGATGCAGCCTTCAGAGCTTATTGCTACAGGTATTGCCGGGATCGACCTTAACAATACTCTGGTTACCGGACAGAAGATTCCGTTTTTTGCCGACCCCGATCAGCCCTTCAACCAGGTTATGGCTACCGTTGCCCTGAGGGCTGAGGCTGACAAGATCATTCTTGGAGGAATGGGTCTGTCGAATGATGATTATCTGTATTACAAGGGAGTTTTTGAAAATGCTGGTGCCCTTGAAAGGATCATCGCCTTCATCAACACAACGGAGAACCCTCCGGTTGAAAGGCTTCTTGTTCCGGATATGGCCCTGGCTGCTGCAGAATACTTTGCTGTAGAGAAGAAGGAAAAGATCCTTGTGCTTCTTACTGACATGACCATGTATGCTGATGCTCTGTCGATCGTTTCAAACAGGATGGACCAGATTCCTTCAAAAGACAATATGCCTGGGTCTCTTTACAGCGACCTTGCAAAGATCTATGAGAAAGCTGTCCAGTTCCCCGATGGAGGTTCGATAACAATTATTGCCGTTACCACACTGTCGGGCGGCGATATAACACATGCCATTCCCGACAACACCGGATATATAACCGAGGGACAGCTGTTCCTGAGACGCGATGCAGAGATCGGTAAAGTTATTGTCGACCCCTTCAGGTCGCTCTCGAGGTTGAAACAGCTTGTTATCGGAAAACAGACAAGGGAGGATCATTCAAATGTGATGAACAGCGCAGTAAGGCTCTATGCTGATGCGGCAAACGCACGTACAAAACACGAGAACGGATTCGACCTGTCTGACTATGACGAGAGAACTCTTAAATTCGCTAAGGAATATTCAAGAGAACTTCTTGCCATTGATATCAACATCGACATCACAACAATGCTCAATACGGGATGGAGACTCTTTGCAGAATACTTTAGCCCCGAAGAAATTGGTATCAAGGAAGAACTGGTCAGAAAATACTGGCCCCGTAAGAATTAAAACCAGGCACTGACGAAATGGCTATACGGTTTCAATATAACAAGATATCGCTTCAGAACCTTAACAAGCAGCTCAAGATAAGGACAAGGGCCCTGCCCATCCTTAAGAACAAGGAGTCTGCCCTGAGGATTGAAGTGAAAAAGGCCAGGAATATTGCCGAGGAGTATCTCAGGGAACTTCATGTTATTCTCGAACGCTACAACGAAGGAGCAAGACTATGGGCTGAATTCGACTCTTCCCTTCTTTCAATAAAGGAGATAAAGGTTAAGTATATCAAGATAGCAGGAATAAAAATCCCTGAATTCGATGATATCTCTTTCGCAATAAAGGATTTCAGCCTGTTTGACAATCCCAACTGGTTCCCCGAAGGTATTAAGATACTTAAGGATCTGTACACTACACTGGCTAAGAAAGATCTGGCCCTAAAAAAGATGGATATGCTCAACTATGCCAGGAAAAAGACCACTCAGAAGGTAAACCTTTATGAAAAGGTCCAGATCCCTGGTTACGAAGAAGCTATAAGAAGGATTAAGAGTTTTCTGGAAGATGAGGAGAATCTCCTTAAGTCGGCACAGAAAATAATTAAATCGAGACAGGAAGAAACCTCAAGAGCAGAAGTATGATAGCAGACATAAGAAAATTTACCTTTCTCGTCTATCACAACGACTACGACAAGCTGCTCAGTGCGCTGAGAGAAGCCGGCGTTGTGCATATATCGCAGAAGAGGAAGATTACTGAAGGTTCCTCTATAGATAAGGAACTTAAGCTCCTTAAAAGATACAGGAGTGCTTTACAACAGATATCATCGCTTGCTCCCGGAGCCGTTGCGGCCGGATCAGATATAAAACCTGAAGCCGCGCTTGAAGGATTTGAACAGCTCCTTAAAAACATCGATGAGGCCAGGCAGCAGATAGAGGTACTCAAGCCCGAAGCTGAAAAAGCATCGCCCTGGGGTGAATTTGACAGGAGCTCTGTAGCGAAGCTCGCCTCAGAAGGCTGGGAAGTAAAGCTTTATTCCTGCTCCGAGAAGAGATTCGACAGCAGATGGGAAGAAGAATACACTATTGAGATCATCAGCAGTTCAAGGGGCAGACTCTATTTTGCCATAGTGCACAGAAGCGGAGAAGAGCCGGATATCCAGGCCGACCCGGAGAAGATGCCCTTACGTACTGTTGGATTGGTTAACGCTGAGATTGAGGCACTTCAGAAAGGTATAGAGGAAAAGACCTCCAGTCTGGCTGAGATCGCCCCCGCATGGCTCCAAGCCCTCGAAGAGGGGAACACCTCCCTTATCAACCGGGTTGAGTATTTTGAAGCCTCCAGCCAGGCCGACAAATATGCAGAAGACAACCTCTATGTGCTTGAAGGATGGGTGCCTGTTGATGATGAGAGCAAAGTAACCGGGGTTCTTCAGACTCTTGACTGTTTTTCGTTTGTTTCACTTCCTGAAGAAGGAGAAAAGATCCCGGTCATACTTAAGAATTCAAAGTTTGCAAAGCTTTTTGAACCAATAGGAAAGCTGTATGCCCTTCCCAATTACAGGGAAATGGATCTTACGCCCTTCTTTGCCCCCTTCTTCGTGCTTTTCTTCGGGATGTGCCTCGGAGATGCAGGGTACGGTCTGCTTTTCCTGCTGGGAGGCTTCATTCTTAAGAAGAAGGTTAAGAAGGAATTCAGGCCTTTTGTAACTCTTGCACAGTATTTCGGAGTGGCAACCATTGTTCTTGGTATGGTATCGGGAACCTTCTTCGGAATGAACCTTATCGATTCAGGTTATACAATCTCACAGCAGTCGGTGGTTAAGATGCAGGATGCCGGGATGCCTCCGAATGTAATAACCATGCTTGATGATGTGAAGGGAGAATCTTTCGGTTCGAGAAAAGCTTTTACAGAAGAGGTGAGCGCCGCTATCGGCGAAACACAATTCAGGGAATATAAAACCACAATTCTTAAAAGTGCTGATTCAAAGTTGCCTTTTATTAATTCTTTCAGGCATCTGATGCTCGAACCTATAAGCATGTTTTACCTGGCACTGGCGATTGGCGGTCTCCAGATCATCTTCGGAATGGTGGTTAAAATATTTAATATAACAAAGTACAGGGGCTTTAAATACAGTCTTTCAACAATAGGCTGGGTCTTGCTTGTCCTTACCCTCCTTGTCTTCAAGGGCGGACCCATGCTTGGTTATTTTGAAGCAGAAAAGACAAAACTGGTTTCACAGATCCTTATGGGCCTTTCAGCCGTTCTGATACTATTTTTTAACTCACCGGGCAAGAATATATTTGCGCAGGCCGGACTTGGTATCTGGGATGCCTATGGTATGATAACCGGCATGTTCGGGGATCTCCTTTCGTATATAAGGCTTTTTGCCCTGGGTATCTCGTCGTCGATACTTGGATTTGTATTCAACGATATTTCAATGCAGATGGCTTCAATTCCATTCGTGGGCTGGCTTCTTTTTATAATAATGTTTATTGTGGGTCACACACTTAACCTCGGACTGGCAACCCTCGGCGCCTTTGTCCATCCTATGAGGCTTACCTTTGTCGAGTTCTATAAAAATGCCGGTTTTAACGGTGGAGGAATTGAATATAAACCTTTCAAAATAAAACAGTAATCAATAACTTAAGAAAATAATTATGGAAACAACAAATCTTATGGCTGGTGCAGGAAACTTACCTGTTATTATTGCATACCTTGGATTAGCGTTAATGGTCATCCTCAGCGGGATCGGCAGTGCTGTCGGAGTGTCTATGGGTGGCAATGCCACTATCGGTGCTCTTAAAAAGAACCCCGACGCCTTTGGTAACTACATGCTCCTTAGTGCTCTCCCCGGCACCCAGGGTCTTTACGGCTTTGGCGGCTTCTTTATCCTGAACAGCAGTGGTGTTATAAGCTCTGAAATGAGTATGCTTCAGGGTATCGCTATAATGGCAGCCGGTCTTACTCTTGGAATCGTAGGCCTTTTTTCTGCCATGCAGCAGGGTAAGGTTTGTGCTAACGGTATTGCATCCATTGGTGCCGGAAACAACGTATTCGGTAATACCATGATCCTTGCCGTGTTCCCGGAACTTTATGCAATTATAGCATTTGCAGCCACCTTCCTTATCAGTACTTCAATCTGACAGATCAGGAGCGCAAAGGTACTTTTACAAAATGCCCCGGTGAACTTAATCCTTTCACGGGGCATTCTGTTTTTATGCTGCTCCGTTCATACCTTATTTAAACAAATGCACTCTGCTTACTTATACTTTAACCGGATTTTTATAATTTTGTCATCTTTATTTAGATTAAATTCACCCAACAAAGCAATTTTTTAATTGTTATACTTTTGATTAAATAAATATTTGCAGTGAATCAAATGGATAAGGAGCAGGATAAAATCCTCAGTAATGTGACTTCGGGAGAATACAAGTATGGTTTCTACACAGACATAGAAACTGAACGTATTGCCCGGGGACTCAATGAGGATGTTGTAAGAACGATTTCTGCAAAGAAGGGAGAACCTGAATGGCTTCTGGAGTTCCGCCTGAAGGCCTTCAGGTACTGGCAGGGTATGAAGATGCCCCGCTGGTCGAATCTTAAGCTTCCTGAGATTGATTTCCAGGACATCATTTACTATGCGGCCCCTAAGCAGAAAGTGGCTCCCGGTTCGCTCGACGACATAGACCCTGAACTGAAGAAGACCTTTGACAGGCTTGGCATTCCTCTCGGAGAGCAAAAGCATCTGGCAGGTGTTGCAGTTGATGCCGTAATGGACAGCGTCAGTGTAAAGACCACCTTCCGTGAGACCCTGGCTGAGATGGGAATCATATTCTGCTCATTCAGTGAGGCTGTTAAGGAATATCCCGACCTCGTAAAACGTTATATGGGAACTGTTGTTCCCTATACAGATAATTTCTTTGCCTCGCTTAACTCAGCTGTATTCAGCGACGGCTCCTTCTGTTACATACCCAAAGGGGTAAGATGTCCGATGGAACTGTCGACCTATTTCAGGATCAACTCGGCCAACACAGGTCAGTTCGAACGAACTCTACTGGTTGCCGATGAAGAGAGTTATGTCAGCTACCTGGAAGGTTGTACCGCCCCTATGAGGGACGAAAACCAGCTCCATGCAGCCATTGTGGAGATTATTGCCGAGAAAAATGCCGAGGTTAAATATTCAACGGTCCAGAACTGGTATCCGGGCGATAAGAACGGCAAAGGAGGTATCTTCAACTTTGTTACAAAACGCGGTATCTGCAGGGGAGAGAATTCAAAAATTTCCTGGACCCAGGTCGAGACGGGTTCGGCGATCACATGGAAATATCCTTCATGCATACTGAAGGGTGACAATTCGACCGGCGAATTCTACTCGGTTGCTGTAACCAATAATTACCAGCAGGCCGACACCGGTACCAAGATGATCCATATTGGAAAGAATACCAAAAGTACAATCATCTCCAAGGGTATCTCGGCAGGATTCGGTCAGAACAGCTACAGGGGGCTTGTAAAGGTGCTTAAGAATGCATCTAATGCCAGGAACTTCTCGCAGTGCGACTCTCTGCTTCTGGGTAGTAAATGCGGCGCTCATACCTTCCCCTATCTTGAAGTCGACAACCAGACGGCCATTGTTGAACACGAAGCTACTACTTCAAGGATAGGAGAGGATCAGATTTTCTACTGCAACCAGAGAGGCATCTCTACTGAAGATGCAATAGGACTTATTGTAAACGGTTATGCAAAGGAAATTTTAAATAAGCTTCCCATGGAGTTTGCCGTGGAAGCACAGAAGCTTCTTCAGATAAGTCTTGAAGGAAGTGTTGGTTAATTAAGTATTTAAGTCAATAAAAGATATTATGCTTGTTATCAGGAATCTTAAAGTATCCATTGAAGGGAAAAGTATTTTAAAGGGGATTGACCTTGAGATAGGGAAAGGAGAGGTACACGCCATAATGGGACCCAACGGCTCGGGGAAAAGCACTCTTGCTTCAGTCCTTGCCGGCAGGGAGTTTGCCACCGTCACCGAAGGCAGCATTACCTACTTAGGCAACAACCTCTTTGACATGTCTCCGGAAGACAGGTCAAAAGAGGGAATATTTCTGGGCTTTCAGTATCCGATAGAGATCCCGGGGGTAAGCATGGTCAACTTTATGAAGACCTCTGTTAATGAGCATCGCAAGCACCGCGGCCTGGCACCTTTGTCTGCTTCCGATTTCCTTAAGCTGATGAGAGAGAAAAAGGAGCTTGTTGAAATCGACTCCAAACTGACTAACCGTTCGGTTAACGAAGGCTTCTCAGGAGGAGAAAAGAAGAAGAACGAGATCTT
>CAZXSW010000053.1:0-1525 GCA_964642615.1 uncultured Rikenellaceae bacterium
TTGGAGTAATTGCCGTTACAAGAACCAGCTTGGCATTTTTAATACGCTCTTCATCTATGAAGTGAAGAGGTATCTTGGCCTTGTACTTTCCGTACATCTCAAGTTCATCCCTGGGAATACCAAGCTTGTCGGCTATTTCACCTATCGGCTTTATAGAAGCTGCCTGAGCAATTTCAATTTCCTGTTTCATAATCTGATTCTTTTGAATATTATCCGCTACAATTTAATATGTTTAAACAATAAAAACAGTCATATAGTTCCAAATATTTCTACATTTTTGTAACTTGAGTCTCTTAATATTAACATAAAAGCTATGGACAGAAGAATTACAGGTTTATATGACGACTTCAGGAAAGGACTACTTAATCGAAGGACCTTTCTTAAAAAACTTGCACTGGTCACGGGGAGTACGGCAGCTGCCATGAGTATGCTTCCGCTCCTTGAGGAAAATGCTGCAGCTGCTCCTCCCTCTGCTTCTGTACAGGATGAACCCGGTCTGATAACAGAGTTCATAAAATACCCTGCTGAGACCGGCGAGATGAGAGCTTTCATGGCAAGGCCAAAAACAGGAACTAAATTTCCGGCTGTTATAGTTATCCATGAGAACCGTGGCCTTGTACCGCACATTCAGGATGTTACAAGAAGAATGGCCAGAGAGGGCTTCCTTTCTGTTGCTCCCGATGCTCTATCTCCACTTGGTGGGACTCCCGAGGATGTAAGTAATGTAGGCGAGATGTTCAGGAAGCTTGACAGTGAAAAAACAACCAAAAACTTTGTCGCTGCCGTGGCTTATCTGAAAACCCATCCCCTTTCAAACGGGAAAGTGGGCGTTACAGGGTTCTGCTGGGGCGGGGCAATGACCAACCAGGTTGCTGTCAACTCCCCCGATCTGGATGCTGCAGTACCCTACTATGGCCGGCAGCCTTCGGCCGAAGAAGTAGCCAGACTAAAGGCTCCCGTCATGGCCCACTATGCTGAAAACGATCAGGGAATAAATGCCGGAATAGCCGGCTTTGAAGCTGCACTGAAGGCCAATAACAAGGAATACCAGATTTTCATGTACGAGGGGACATCCCATGCCTTCAACAACGACAGTAATCCGGATCGTTACAACGAAAAAGCGGCAAAACTGGCCTGGGAAAGGACTACTGCTTTCTTCAGGGAAAAGCTAAAGTAGGAAAAGTTACCGGGATGTATTCTCCTGACTTCGCCATATTGAGGCTACGGCTTCTGCAAATGGCCTTACATGGCTGAAGAAGAGCCTGTAACCCTTGCACAGATAATTCAGTCCATATTCCCCGTCAGGGGTATAAAGGAACCTGTTCCTCGGACATTCACCATTGCACATATCCTTCACTTCACACTTCCGGCAAAAAGCCGGTAGTGTGAGGGATTTGCCCATTCCGAATGCCTTCTGCCTGCTGCTGTCAAGCATGGTTGCCAGATCAGTAACTGTTATGTTACCTATCAGGTGGTCCTTATTCACATAATGATCGCATGAGTAGAAGTCGCCGTTATGCTCGAC
>CAZXSW010000053.1:1625-12390 GCA_964642615.1 uncultured Rikenellaceae bacterium
GGTGGTCCTTATTCACATAATGATCGCATGAGTAGAAGTCGCCGTTATGCTCGACCACAAGTACTCCCCCGCAGTTCTCCCTGAAGATACAAAGGGTGTGAGCCTGGCCAAAAACCGGCCTTAGGGCTTCCTCAATTACCTGTATCTTTATTGTTCCTACATCCTTCTCAACCCATTCATCAAAGACCTTCGAAAGGAAGTTACCGAAACCTTCTGCAGTGACAGAGTCGGGACTAACATCTGAAACAGTTCCGGGAATACGTTCAATCAGGGGAAGAAATGTGATGTATGCAGCTCCGAGCTGTCTGAAGAAATCATAAACGGTTACAGGATGCTCCATGTTTTCCGCATTAACAACACATAAGATCTCAGAGGGGATGCCATAGCGTTGGAGCATTGAATATCCGGCTATGACCCTGTCAAAGACACTTGTATTGCCTGCTTTTCTGAATCTGTTATGGAAAGGCTCCGGACCGTCGATGCTGACACCTGCGATAAAGCCTTCATCTGCAAAAAAACTGCACCATTCTTCGTTTATCAGGGTACCGTTGGTCTGAATACCGTTAAGAATATTTTTTCCTGCAGGAAGGTACTTTTTCTGGATCGCAACGGCTTTCCTGTAGAAATCAAGCCCTGCCAGCAGGGGTTCACCTCCGTGCCATGAGAAGAACACCGTCTCATCAGTAGTAGCTTCAATATGCTGCCTTATATATTCAGAAAGAATAGAGTCGGACATCATCAGCGGACCGCCCTGGTTGTAAAGCCCCTTTTTATCGAGATAATAACAATAGCTGCATGTAAGGTTGCACCTTGCCCCTACCGGCTTAATGAAAACCTGAAATTCGCGTGTTATATTATCCATGGCCATTTTCTTTTTCAGGTAATAAGCTTTTGATAAAGATCATATTATTACCATGATAATGGAACAGGTCCGCCGCTTTTTCCATTGCTTCTCATCCTTACCCTCCATTCAACAGGAAAATAATTGTTTATCCTTTTCCCGAGGTTATTGGCAAAACCAAGGTTTACTCCCCTGTAACAAACCAGGAACCACCCTTGAGGGGCATCCGCTATTTGCAGGTTATCGCGCCTAAGGTACGACATGGCTGTTTCATAGCTGACTTCTGTCTTTACAAATGCATGTTTATTCAGACTGGCCGACAGGGCAAGCTCATGTGAAGGAATGTAACTGTCTCTTTTAACAGTACAGATTAGTGTGCCTGCCCTATGGAACCTCAGAGCTTCACGCAGTGAATTATAAGTTTCATTGTCACAGGGGATCCTTATTATATTGTCACCATACATCACGAGGTTATTCGCTTCCCCGCTGAGCCAGTTGCTTATTACTGCACTATCAGTCCGGCCCGGCTTTTTGTCGCTCTTAGCATTTTTTACTCTTCCCGGCGCCTCTGGAGGAGTTCCCTTCTTTACTGTCACTGCCATAAACAGTCCCTCCCCTGTTGTTCTTCCCGGATAAAAGCCGTATCCTGTCACACCCTGGTATTTTATTTCGGTGATTCCGGGGAAAGCACTTATGTCAATATCCATGCTTTCCGCATCAAGGTTTTCAGTCAGCCATTTTATATTCATCTCGTTTTCTGCCGGATTGAATGTACACGTGCTGTAAATAAGAAGTCCTCCCTCCTTAAGTGAATCCCAGACATCGGCCAGAATGCGTTTCTGACGTTCAGAGCAGTGAACTGTGTTTTCAAACGACCATTCAGCAACGGCAACAGGATCTCTGAACATTCCTTCTCCGGAGCAGGGAGCATCGGCAAGTATCACATCGAAGAATCCGGGCAGCCTCCTGAAATCTGAAGGATCACTGTTTGTCACCAGAGTATTTGAGGATCCCCATTTTGAGATGTTTTCGGCAAGAACAGAGGCCCTGGATCTTATCACCTCGTTGGCAACTACAAGCCCTTCCTCTCCTGCCAGTGATGACAGGTGAGTAGCCTTGCCTCCGGGTGCGCCGCAAAGGTCAAGGATCTTAAGTCCCTTTCTTCCGTTTAAAAGTTGTCTGAAGACCTCCTCAAGGAACATCGATGAAGACTCCTGAGGATAATAACAACCTGCGTGAAACAGGGGATCGAGAGTATAGGAAGGCCTGACATCAAGGCACCAGCCGGTTGAGCACCAGGGTACCATGGTACTGTCTGCCGGAATATGATCCCACTTCAGCGGATTGGTTCTGATGCATGGAACAGCAGGCTTATCGAGTGCCTCAATAAGTGATTGGGCATCAATACTGGGTTGTTCCCTTAAGCGCTCTATGAATTTCCCGGGTAACATATTCAACATGCAGAAAAAACACACCACCGGATCAGAAAAGATCCGGGTTTATGTGCAAACATAAGAAATGTTTCATCTTATGTTTGCACTTCAAACCAAAACCCGGGAAAAAAACTTACGTCAGATTCCCGTAAGCGGGATGCGGAATATATTTATTGAAGCAGGACCAACTTCGATGCTACCTGTGAATTTCACCGTTGAGGGGCCTTCAATTACAACTGCAGGTTCTCTTCCGGGCTCATTTGTCGACATGTCATCCGGGGCTGTTACCTGCCAGAGTTCCATCGACTCTGAAGAAGATCCTCCGGTCAGGGACAGCGGAAAACTAACTTTCTCCATTGTCGGATTGACAACTGACAGAGTAAGGATAGTGCCGTCTTCAGTAAGAGTTGCTCCTATATCCAGCGGACGCATTTCTCCTGACAGTTCTACAGGGATAAATCCGAATTTCTCCCTGTATAGCTTCAGAACCTGTCCTGTAGCATCAAAAACAGAATGTGTTGTGTTGGTTTTGATACACCCGATGACATTCACTGTCTGGGCATAGTTGGCCATATAAATGATATCCGAATGCTTTGAGTATTCATTAAGTCCGGCAGCGATACCCATGGCATCCCTGAAGAAATACCTGGTTCCAAGTTCACCATAGATATGCGGACCATACCAGTAGTTCCATTCATCCATACAAATACGGATGTCCTTACCCTTAAGTGCCGGAATGGTCTGTCTGTACTCCCTGTGGGCAACAGCTTTCTCCCTTATAGCATCGGGGATCTGGTTAACATGAGTCATAAGGCCTCCGCCATGATTATCGGCCTGGTAGAAATGTTCACTTATATAATCCATATGGTCGGAACAGTTGGCAAGGATCATCCTGTCCCAGTCGCCCAGGTTACCAACAGCAATAAGTTTGATTGAAGGATCAGCAGATCTCATCTTATCGGCAAATTCATTATTCTTACTGACAAACTCCTCGGTCGTCATAAAACCCAGCTGCCAGTTGCCGTACATCTCATTTCCGATTGACCACCATTTAACGTTCCAGGGTTCGGCATGACCGTTGGCTGCCCTCATTTTTCCCATAGGAGTATTGGCCGGGGCATTGGTATAAAGAACCTCATTCATGGCCTCATCAGCATTACCCAGTCCGGCGTTGACAGCAATGTAAGGCTCGGTATTAAGGATCTCGCAGAATTTCATGAATTCGTGTATACCAACATCATTGGCTTCAACACCCTGCCATGCCGGGTTCTTGCGTGGCGGACGCTTATCTACGTCGCCCAGACCATCTCTCCAGTCGTAGCCACTAACAAAGTTACCGCCCGGCCATCTGTAAACCGGTGAATTAAGTTCTTTAAGTAGGCCCATAACATCTGACCTGAAACCATCGATGTTATCTGAAGGCATCAGTGAGAGTGTACCAACCCAAAGCTTCCCGTCTCCAACCGGCTCGACTGAAAGGACTGCATCATGTACCAGTCCCTCAGACATGTAACTAAGTGGATAGCTTTCATATTTTCCTGTAACACCTGTAATCTCTTCAACATCGGTTTTGTTTCCCCATTTAAGTGTAACAAGTACCTTTTCTATATTACCCGATGCCTTAAGTATTATCCTTCCGTTGTATCCGAGATTCTCCTTAAGACCCAGGTTCTCCTGTGAAAGAACAGCTTTCTTATCTCCGGTCACTGAAAGAACCGGAGTCTGTGCTCCCGTAAAGGGTGCCCTATTATCCATTGAAAGCATTTCGCGCTCACCCGTAATCCTCCATGGCGATTCCCTTGTACCGGGAACATACCAGAATTTCCTGTCCTCAAGCATCTCTGCCCAGATACCACCGTAAATGCAACGACCCAGGTGTTCAATGAACTGGCCGTAGATATATACAGGCATGGGTTCAGCTTTTTTCCCAAGGTCGATCTTTACGTCGGTAGCTATTTTCTCCGAAGAGACATACTGTATATCCATATTGTCGAACCAGGCCCTTCCCTTTGAGGTTCCGGCAACATCAAGCACACAGGCAATGGTTACGCAGTCGTCGTTACCTGTCTCGAATTCATACTCCACCATGGTCCAGTCGTTGGTGCCTGTGAATCCTGAAGGTTCAACCTCCAGTCCTAACATACTGAATCCAGCACCTTTACCGTTTTCGGTTACTATATTCTCGGTTTTAATCCATCCTGTAAACCTGTACTTTGACCATGGTTTAAGCAGGACTTCCGTGGTCCATCTCCCATTAGCAAGCCTGTCGGCACTTATGAACAGACTCTTTGTTCCGTCATGTGCGACATTGTCGTAAAAATGAACCGCACCCCTTGCCCGCGGGTCAGGGGTCCAGCCGTTCACCTCAGAGCCGTCAGTAAATTCGGCCGAAGGGTTCTGAATCACTCCTGTCTCCGGTCCTCCCTGAAGCTTTGGTCCGGATGTGCAGGCTGCAGCCAGCAGAACAAAAAACGATAGATACAATAGTTTCCTCATGGTCAGATTATTTAAAGTGGTTAATATGGATATCCTCAATAATCAATTAATTGGTGTTAAAACTACACTAATTATATCAAATTTACCAGAAGGCTATTAAAAAAACAAATTTTAACTCTATATAATGCCTTCAGTTTCCGGGTTAAAGGAGCAGTTAATACAGAATCGGGATTTCAGTCATCTGTATCTTCACCATCCTCCTCTTCCAGCGGATAGCCTGACGAGAACTTCCTCCAGATATAGTATACAGGTATTCCTAGCAGAACTATTATTAGTCCCGGGAATGTATATTTCGGTTTGTAAATAAGCAGTATGACCATTATCAACGAGGTCACCATAATATACAGGGCCGGCACTACAGGATATCCGAAGGCTTTATATGGTCGTGGTATGTCGGGTCGTTTTTTGCGGAGGATAAAAATTGCAAGGATGGTAATGACAAAGAAGATAAGGACGGCGAAGATGACATAATCGAGCAGGTCAGTATAGGTTCCTGACAGGCAAAGGAGTATGGCCCATACACCCTGAATAGCTATTGCAAAGCCTGGTACTCCGTTCCTGTTAAGGCTGCCTGTTTTTTTAAAGAACAGACCGTCGCGGGCCATGGCATAGTAGACCCTGGGTCCGGCAATAATAAGACCGTGATTACATCCGAAAGTGCTTATCATTATAAAAATGGCCATTATTACAGCGGCATAATCGCCGAAGATAACGCTCATTGATGAGGTTGCCACCCTGTCGTCGGCAGCGAAGGCAATTCCCCTGCTGAAGGCATCGGCTCCTTCGGGCGAGCCTGCCAGCGGGAGTGTTGCTATATAAATAAAATTTGTGAGCATATAAATCACCGATACTATCAGTGTACCGAAGAAGAGGCTCAGAGGGAGGGTCCTTCTAGGGTTAATAATCTCACCCGAGATATATGTAAGGTTATACCAGGCGTCGGATGCAAATAGTGATCCCACCAGTGCAGTTCCTACAGCAGCAACAAGAGCAAAACCAGCCAGGGGGATGGGCTGGTTTCCGGGACCTGTCTGTGAGGCCTGCCAGAACACTTCCCTGTTTATTTCAAAGGCATTGACCCTGCCTGCGGCCAGTAGTCCGATTAAGACAAAGCCGGCGAGTGCGATCACCTTTGTCGAGGTGAATATATTCTGAACGCTTTTACCCGTAACAATACCCTTTGTATTAAGCCAGGTAAGGAATGCGATTGACAGTATAGCTACCAGCTGGGTTGAATTAAAATCAAGAGGTCCGGCACGAAAGATCACATTCCGTTCGGAGATCCATGGGACCAGCACTCCTGAGAATTTTGCAAAAGCCACGGCAACGGCAGCTATCGAACCGCACTGAATAACCAGAAAGGTTGTCCATCCAAAAAGAAAGCCTACCAGTGGATGGTAAGCCTCTTTGAGATAAACATATTGTCCTCCTACTTTTGGCATCATAGCTGCCAGTTCTCCGTAGCTGACCGCACCAATGATGGTGATTACACCGGTGATGAGCCAGACCATAAGCAGCCAGCCCGGAGATCCGACGTTTCTTGCTATATCGGCACTTACGATGAAGATCCCGGAACCAATCATCGATCCCGCGACAAACGAAATGCCATCAAAAAGGTTTACACGCTTCTGAAGGAAATGCTTTTCCTGTTGCATCTAACCCTTTGGTTTCCTTTAGTTCGGGAATTCAACAGCCTTACCTGTCAGCCTTAGCCTTCCCGTCACTGTCTGTGTGAACTGGGGATCAAGGTATCCGCTGAATCCGGGTTGTTTTCCTCCCACGCTTATATTGAAATATCCGGGCTCAATAACTCTCTTGTTCTTATTGTTTACAATAGAGAACTGACGGGGATCAAGTTCGAATTCAACATCCTTGCTTTCACCCGGTTTGAGGCTAATCCTTTCAAATCCTTCGAGCTGTCTTACAGGACGTGGTGTCGAGGCTTTCTCATCATTAAGATATAGCTGAACGACTTCATCTCCTTCCCTTTTACCAGTATTTGTAACAGTCACTTTAACCTTAATCTTTTCACCTGCCACTGCTTTTTCTGGAACTACAAGATTGGTATAGCCGAATGTAGTATAGCTGAGGCCGTAACCGAAAGCATACAAGGGATCTTCCCTGAAGTATCTGTATGTCTTCCCTTCCATGTTATAGTCCTCGAAAGAAGGCAGCTGGTCAACAGACTTATAATATGTTACGGGGAGACGGCCTGCGGGATTATAGTCGCCGAACAGTACGTCGGCAACAGCGTTACCTCCCTGCTGGCCGGGATAACCTGCCAGAAGGATGGCGGCAGCTTTCTCCTGTGCCTTGTTAACTGAAAGAGCGCCTCCGTTCATAAGCACCACTATAACAGGTTTACCTGTAGCCATAACGGCTTCCATAAGTTTCTCCTGAGCTGCCGGGAGGTCAAGACTTGTACGGTCGCCTCCGAGAAATCCATCGATTTTAATGCTCATCTCTTCACCTTCGAGTCGCTGCGAAAGACCCAGCACAAGGACCACTGCATCAGCTTCTCTGGCGGCTGCCACGGCTTTCTGTGTCATATCCGGTCGCGGAGGGGCCCATAGGAGTTTCATATCTGCATCCCCACTGTAGTTTCTGTAGAGGACTTCGATCTTATATTTCCTCCCTGCCTGAAGATCAATGGAATATTCTCTGTGGAAGGCATGATGCTGATCACGGAAGTTTATTGCTCTCTGGCCATCGACAAGCATCTCGTAGCCTGACGATCCCCATGTTCCCAGGGCGTAGGTTCCGGTAACAGGAGCAACAAGGTAGGTTGTCCATCTCACTCCGAAGTCATCATCAGGAAGTTCTGCAGAAGGAGAAAGGTTCTCCCAGTAGAAATTGATCTGGTCGTCAATTCGTGTAAAGACAGGTTCTCCCTTCATCTCCCTGTTGTTGAAATACTCACCAAGCACTCCCTGTTTTCCTTCGGGGGTCTCCAGGTAGCGTGAAGGTATGACGGTGAGGTTATGGATACCATCAGCCAGGTCGCTTCCTTCAGCATAGATGATCTTGGTTTCGGGAGTCAGCTTGTTTGTAATACCCTGAAGTACAGTAACAGGATTTTTAGGTATGGCATTGTAATTACCAATCAGTGATTCAAAGTTATCGGCATTCGGACCAATGACAGCAATGGTTTTAATATTCTTGTCAAGTGGAAGTATGTTGTTGTCATTCTTAAGGAGTACTATCGATTTTCTGGCAGCCTCTCTTGAAAGTCCGTTATGATAATCCGATGTATTTACAAAATAAGGGATCTGGGCATAGGGCACCATGTTATCGGGATCGAACATCCCAAGTTTAAAGCGAGCCGTGAACACTCTTTTTACGGCTCTGTCGATATCAGCTTCGGTAAGAAGGCCTCTTTTAATGGCTTCGAGAAGGTTTGAGTATTCAAATCCGCATTCCAGGTCTGTTCCTTCCTTAACTGCTATGGCAGCAGCTTCGACACCATCCTTAACATAGTTCTGGTACTTGTAGAAGTCAGAAATAGCCCAGCAGTCGGAAACGATGTAACCCTTGAATCCCCAATCATTCCTGAGAATGCCGTAGAGGATAGGGTTGGCGCCTGCCGGGTAATCCCTGAACATATTATAGGCACTCATGACCGAATATGCACCCGCTTCGGTAATGAGTTTTCTGAAGGCAGGCAGGTAGGTTTCGTGAAGGTCGACGTCACTTACCTTTGCATTGAACTCGTGTCTAAGTGGTTCAGGACCTGAATGTACGGCGAAGTGTTTTGCCGTGGCAACTGTCTTAAGGTACTTAGGGTCATCACCCTGAAGACCTTTGACAAAGAGCGAACCCATGGTTCCTGTAAGGAAGGGATCCTCGCCATAGGTCTCGTGACCTCTTCCCCATCTTGGATCGCGGAAGATATTGATGTTGGGTGACCAGAATGTGAGTCCCTGGTAAATCCCGGTCTTTCCCCTGCGCTGAAATTCATGATATTTGGCTCTGCCTTCATCTGAAATGGCAGTAGCCACGTTGAACATCAGTGTCTGGTCCCATGAATTGGCAATAGTGATCGATTGAGGAAATACAGTGGCATATCCGGCTCTTGCAACTCCGTGAAGTGCTTCATTCCACCAGTTATAGCTGGGGATTCCGAGGTGAGGGATGGCAGGGGATGTATAGAGAAGCTGGTCGGCTTTCTCCTTAAGGGTCATCCTCGACACCAGGTCCGCAACTCTCTCCTCTGTTGTAAGTGAAGGATTCTGAAACGGAAAACCAGCGGCGGGCTGCTGAGCGACGGCTGTATTCAGCATTAATGCCAATGTTCCTAACAGAATGATTGTCAAAGGTTTCTTCATGTTATAAAATTTTTGATTTACAACCTTGAAAGTATAAAAAAAAGCCGGATATGAAAAGAAATATTTCCTTTCACATCCGGCATATCATTTCATCTGAAGCCGCAGCACAGCAAGTGTATCTGATTCTGCTAAAGGCTGTGCATCCAGGGTTGTCCTAGATCTTCGGAAGAGTCCAGGGAGCTCTGTATTGCGGTACCAGATAAGAATTGGCTTCTTCATCATTGGTGAATCGTGTGCCATCCCATATAAGCTTTTTACCTGTTCGGTAAGCTATGTTACCAACAGCTGATAACTTTGCAATATGTCCGGCAATCTCAGGATTAACTGTGGTTTTCCTGTCACGTTTCCTTATGCAGTCGAGATGGTTTCTGACATTATTCTTCAGGCCTTCGTTGCTTCCTTTGACAAGTGGTTTGGCCTCCATACGGCTAACGCCATTTACTACCTCAGGTATTACTTCCCAACCCTGACGGTCAACAACCAGGGTGCCGTTCTCTCCGACGAAACCGAGACCGGCATTACGGCCATAAGCTCCGTCGTTGATACCAATTGCATGATCCCAAAGAACGTTGAAGCCATCGAATTCATAAATTGTCTGAAGGCTGTCGGGTGTTTCGCAGGCATCATCCGGATATCCGTATTTGCCTCCCATAGCCATCACTGCATTAGGAGTAGTTACATCCATTCCGTAAAGTGCGAAATCGAGGAGGTGAACACCCCAGTCGGTCATAAGGCCGCCTGCATAATCCCAGAACCACCTGAAGGTGAAGTGGAACCTGTTTTTGTTGAAAGGTCTTGACGGGGCAGGCCCGAGCCACATGTCATAGTCGACTCCTGTAGGTACCGGTTCATCGGCAACTACCGGAATGGAGGTGTTCCATCCCTGGTATGAATATACCCTTACCAGTCTTACCTTGCCGAGCTGGCCGGAACGAAGGAAGGCCACTGCGTCAAGCCAGTGTGGATCGCTTCTCTGCCACTGTCCCACCTGAACCACACTCTTGTATTTCTCTGCAGCCTTGATCATTATGTTACATTCTTCGATGGTTCTTCCCATCGGTTTCTCGCAATAGACATCCTTGCCGGCCTGGCAGGCAGCCACCATCTGGAGGCAATGCCAGTGATCGGGTGTACCAACGATGACTACATCGATATCCTTGTTATCGATGAGGTCCCTCCAGTCCTTATAAAGGTTTGCAGGCTTTGCTCCCCTCAGTTTTTCGACATCTGCTGCCCTCTTGTTGAGAACACTGTCATCGATATCGCACAATGCCAGACATTCAACTTCCGGATTTTCAAGGAAAGCAGTCAGGTTACTGAAGCCCATTCCATTGCATCCGATGAGGCCAACATTTATCTTATCACTCGGAGCACATCCGGGAACCGCGCCGACAATTGATGACGCCACCCCGATGCCGGCAGCAGTAATTGCTGTGTTTTTAATAAAATCTCTTCTGGTTGTCATGGTTAATAGTTTTATATATACGTATATGTCTTAAAGATCCAAAAACTATTTAAAATTTGCAAATCAAAGGTTCCTACAAGCTCTTACAAATGTTTTCTTTCCTGGCTCTACAGCTCCCTGACCCATATATTCCTGAAAGCCACCGGATTACTATGGTCCTGAAGAACCAGGCTCTCAGCTCCGTGCTTTTTGATGAAATATTCAG
>CAZXSW010000054.1:0-12266 GCA_964642615.1 uncultured Rikenellaceae bacterium
AAAAGACAAAAGACAAAAGACAAAAGACAAAAGACAAAAGATAAAAGACAAAAGACGAAAGACAAAAGACAAAAGACAAAAGATAAAAGTAAAAAGTAGAGTACGGATGGTTGGAAGGGGATAGATGATAGTGGGGTAATGAGTTTAAAGTCAAAAGTTTAAAGTTTAAAGTAAGGTTACGATATAGATTATATAATATATAAGGTGTGCAATCAAATGAGGGATGTTGTGGCGGGTGAGTACAGACAGGAGGTGGAAATATGGATTTCAGGACGGTTATAAGGGTTGATCCTTCGTATGAGAAGGTTGGCTACGGGGACAGGGTTCTTTTTGCCGGATCGTGTTTTGCCGGCTCCATAGGGATGAAGATGACCGAAGGAAGAATGCCTGTGATGATAAACCCTGCCGGAACTGTATACAATCCGGTGTCTGTATCATCAGTCCTTGATCTTATTTTAAGCAAGAGAGAGTTTGATGAGAAGGATCTTTTTTTTAATGATGGTGAATACGTAAGCTTTTTCCACAATACAGATTTCACATCGGAAGACCCCCAAGCTCTGCTCAGGATCATTAATGACAGAACAAGGGTGGCCGGAGATTTCATAGCCGGGGCAAAATTCCTCTTCGTCACCTTCGGCACCGCCAGGGTATACAGGCGCAGGGATAATGGAATGATAGTCTCAAACTGCCATAGATTCCCTTCATCCTTCTTCAATAACGAACTGCTTAAGCCCGATGATATAACTTACTTATGGAGAGCAACCCTCGATTCACTCCATAAGTCACTTCCAACGCTCAAAGTCGTTTTTACTATCAGTCCTGTCAGGCACTGGAAAGACGGTGCACATGGCAACCAGGTAAGTAAATCAGTTCTTTTCCTGGCAGTCGAGGAGCTTCTTTCTCATCCTGCAGTCTGGGGTTATTTCCCTGCTTATGAGCTGGTTATGGATGATCTGAGGGACTACAGGTTTTACGAAAGTGATATGCTGCACCTGACTCCGGCGGCCGTAGATTATATATGGGATGCATTCACCGGGTGTTTCCTTGAAAACAAAACACTGGCTGTATGGAAGGAAGTGACGACGGTAGCCAAAGCCAGACAGCACAGGTTAATAAATGTGTCGCAACGTAATTTAAGGACCTTTGCAAAGACGATGCTCGGGAAAATTGAAGAAATCAATAAAAGGGAGCCTCTGGCTGATCTTTCAGCTGATGCTGATTATTTCAGTTCGCTGATCTGATCGGGCATTTTTTTGTTTATTAACAGCTGAACAATGGCAGCGGGTTTTTGTTATCCCGGTAAACACTAAAGAAATTTTAGAAGATGAGGAAGCTGTTTTTTGCATTAATGCTGGTGTTGCCGGTATTCTTTACCGTGGCCGCGCAGCAGAATTCAGGGATCATAAAGGGAAGGGTTTACAATGTCTCCAGCAACGAAGGTATTCCCTTTGCCACAGTCCAGATATGGGGAACCACAACCGGTGCCATAACTGACTATGAAGGCAATTATACCTTTACTGGTGTCACGCCAGGTTTTGTCGAGCTCCGTGCCTCATCAGTCGGATACAAGCCCTACCTTTCAGGTGCAGTAATGGTGACCAACAGCAACCAGGTTTTTCTCGACCTGCCCCTCGAAGAGGCAGACATCAGTCTGGGAGAAGTTGTAATCAAGGCATCTCCATTTACAAAGAAGATAGAAATCCCCGTGTCGGTCAGGATAATAGGGATTGACGAAATAGAAAGAAACCCGGGAGGTAACAGGGATATTTCGAAGGTGATCCAGTCATTCCCGGGAGTGGCTTCGACGCCTGCCTTCAGAAATGACGTTATAGTCAGGGGAGGTGGACCGAATGAGAACAGGTTTTACATTGATAATATTGAGATTCCCTATCTGAACCATTTTTCGACCCAGGGAGCTTCAGGTGGTCCGGTAGGTATACTTAACGTTGATTTTGTTCAGTCGGTCGATTTCATTTCAGGAGCATTTCCGGCCTCCAAAGGCAATGCCCTTAGTTCGGTACTCAACTTCACCTTTGTTGATGGTAACAGGGACAAGATGAAGTACAGGATGACCCTGGGGGCGTCGGACCTGGGTATAACAGCCGACGGACCGGCAGGAGAGAGAAGTTCTTTCCTTGTTTCACTAAGGCGCTCTTACCTTCAGTTTCTCTTTTCAGCTCTTGAACTTCCCTTCCTTCCTGCCTATACTGATTTTCAGTTCAAATACAGGTTCAGGATAGATGAAAAAAACGAGCTTATCTTTCTGGGCCTTGGGGCCAAGGATGATTTCAGCCTTAACCTCAAGGCAAACGAAACCGAATATCAGAGGTATCTTCTCGACTATATTCCGGTGCAGGAGCAGTACAGTTATATGGCCGGAGTCGTGTACAAGCACTACAGGAGCAACGGCTACGACACATGGGTTCTGAGCCGTAACTACCTTAACAATTCACAGTATAAGTACAGGGACAACATTGAGACTGAAGGCAACAAGGTTCTTGACTACCTGTCGGGAGAAGGAGAGATAAAAGCCAGATATGAGAGGACCATTTCCTCTGCGGGAGGCTTCAGGATAAACTATGGGGCCGGATATGAATATGCCCATTACAGGAATTCGACATACAGGTTAGTATTCAGCAATGGTGAAGGGTTGGCGCTCGATTATGATACTAACCTGAAGTTTGGAAAATATGGTCTTTTCGGGCAGTTGAGCAGGTCCCTGCTTAATGAAAGGCTTAGTCTGTCGTTTGGACTGCGTACAGATATGGCGTCTTATTCGGTTTCGATGAAGAATCCCCTCAACCAGCTTTCTCCGAGGTTTTCAGCATCATATACTCTCAGTGAAAAGATCAACGTGAACTTCAACACAGGAAGGTTTTATCAGCTTCCTCCGTATACTGCGATGGGTTATTCAGATGTATCAGGCACTTATGTTAACATGACAAATAACCTTAAGTATATAGGGGCCGATCATTTTGTGGCCGGAGTTGAGTACCTGCCGATTGAAAATATACAGTTTTCTCTTGAGGGATTCCACAAGAAGTACAGCGATTACCCTTTTTCGGTCCGCGACGGTGTTCCTCTGTCAAGCAAGAGTGCCGACTACGGCATCTTCGGAGATGAGGAACTGCTTTCCAAATCAGACGGCCGTGCTTATGGGGTTGAGCTTCTTGGCCGGTTCAGGGAATTCAAAAGGACCAACCTGGTATTTTCGTATACCTTTGTAAGAAGTGAGTTCAGGGGATCTTCAGGAGAATGGATACCTTCTTCGTGGGATAACCGCCATCTGTTTAACCTTACGGCAACAAAGCGCCTTAACCGGAACTGGGATATCGGTTTGAAATGGCGGTTTGTAGGTGGAGCACCCTATACTCCTTTCGATCTGGAAAGGTCATCGCTTAAAGCCGCCTGGGATCTTCAGGGCCGAGGCTATCCCGATTACACACGTTTCAATTCTGAAAGGCTGAAGGCGTTTCATCAGCTCGATGTCAGGGTTGATAAGCAGTATTATTTCAAGGGCTGGTCACTTATGCTTTATGCCGATGTTCAGAATATATATAACCACAAGGCCGATCAACCGTCAATCCTCATAAGGGATTCAGATGCATCCGGCGTACCGGCAACGGATCCCGCTGATCCTTCCAGATATCTTCTTAAGTTTCTGGGAAGTGAATCAGGTACAGTGTTGCCGACTGTGGGAATAATCATTGAGCTTTAGAATAAGAAAGAGATGAACAGAGTATTATTTCTTGGTTTTTTATTGCTGTTTGGTGGCTGTTCAGCAGGGTCGTTTAACAGGCAGGTTGACCTTAATAAGGATCGGGAGACCATAATAACCAACCCCGGAGGGAAGGGGCCCGTTCTGGAAATTGATTTCTACAGGGGAAAGGCTTTTTATTATCCCCTTATTGCTGTATGGATAGAGGATAATTCAGGCAGATACATACAGACCCTATATGTAGCACAATCGGTTGCTACCGGAGTCTTTGATTATGCCCGGCAGGAGTGCGGCACCTGGATAAGGGATTCAAAAAGAGCCCCACAGACACTGCCATACTGGGCTCATCAAAGAGGAGTGAAGGCTTCTGACGGACTGTTTGTTCCTGAACCTTCAAATCCTGTTGCAGATGCTTATTCCGGCGCCACCCCGGTGTCAGGATTCGTCCTCAGGGCCTCAGCCGATGAAGGACTACCACGTACTTTCAGGGTATATCTTGAGATAAACCAGAACTGGGACTGGAATGAATACTGGACAAACGATAAGTTTCCCGGCGATGAGAACTACCTGTGGTCGTGTCAGCCTGCTGTGGTCTATGAGGCTCAGGTTGATATGGACCAACCCGGAAGATCATTCAGCATGAAGCCTGTCGGGCACAGCCACTGGTCAGGGACGACAGGGGAACTGTTCCCCGACCTCAGTACCCTGACAACTGCTCTCAATATTGCCGATTCGGTAATTGTAACGATCAGGTAAATGCTGCCACCAGGCATAAGCAATTACGAGGTCCTTAAACTGTTACTTAACTTAAGCTGATTAAAGATAATTCAGCGGTGAAAACGGGAGGAGGAACTTCTATCCTCTTGCTTTGCCCTTAGATTCAGACATTCTGGTTAGTGAGGAGAGGATATTAAGGAATTCTCTGGGGTTATGGGTTATGGCAATGTTCTCGGGAATCCTTTTTACTTTCTCGTCGGGAAAATCGGCAAGTATTATCTTTTTAAGGAGCAGGGCTTTTCCTATATTGCTGAAATAACTTAGTTTTTTCCTTGCAAAGTCGAAAGATGAGGAGTTGAGAACAAGAAAATCAAAAGGCTTGATGTTGTAGATCTCGAGCACTTCAGAATCGGGTAGAATTCCTCCTGAAAAGATCAGGTCGAAACCTCTCTTTTTAAGGGTGTATTTGTAAAACAGGAAATTATTGTCTGAACAGTTCTCAAGGGTGTTGACCATTGCCACCACTGGTGCTTTACCATCATTGTTCCCGGTGATCAGGCTATCCTCAGAAATTATCATTTCCCTGATGGTGTTTCTGACAAAATGTTCCTGTGCCCTCGAAAGGCTTCCTGTTTGCCATAATATCCTCGATTTCTCAAGAAGAGGATAGAGGTAGCGGCAGTAGGCATCTTCTATCGTATAATTATGGATGTAGTTATTTATTGCCTCTCTGAACTGTGATTCACTGAATCTCATTGCCGACAGAAGAACATTGCCCGGCCTGAATTCGTGGGCGGTATAAACCTGCCTGTTGCTTACGTCCATCACTTCTGACGCAAGCCGTGCTTCATCCATTCCGGCAATCTTTGAAATTTTGAACCCGTTCCTGTTGAGGTACGATATATTCAGGATTTTTTTAAGTTCCGACTCGTTATATGTTCTGATATTCGAGTCAGTCCTGTCGGGTTCGAGAATACCGTATCTCTTCTCCCAGATCCTTATGGTATGGGCCTTGATGCCTGAAAAATTCTCAAGGTCTCTGATCGAAAAATTATTTGAACCCTCCTGCATGATACTAATGATAAATCCGAAAATACTGTAAGTTGTATCCTTATAACAATCAAAAAGAATGATTGTTGACCAGAAAGCGGAATATCAGATTTTAAATACGGATCTAACTGTAGGATCAGGTACAGAAGGTTAAGCCGGAGTGTCAGTTTATTCTGAACCTTCAACCATTATTTTTCTCACAACCCTTGTCCCGTCCCCGAACTGTATTGTTACAAGGTAAATGCCCCTTATGGGAGGGTTGTCAAAAACAACCTTTATAAGGTAGTCAGGATTGTTGAATTTCTCCCTGTATATATCCTGTCCGATCATATTGGTGATCTTGACAAATGATATCTCCCTGTCACTTTTTATTGTGAAGTTGTTATTCCTTACAGGTACCGGATAGATGTTGATTTTGGCGGGGGTGGCCTCTCTCAGATATTCCTTCCGGCCCTGGCCTGAGGTAGCTATAACGGAATCCTTCTGAGCCGAAAGATTTAGTGCAAATAATATACCCAGAATAAGGAGTAGACTTCTTTTCATAGGGTCCGTTTGGTTTCTACCTGACAAAAATTCTGCTAAAGATAATAAAATTATTTGAAATGATTCAAAAATATATTTGCTTTCTCAAGATCTTCAGGGGTATCGATGCCTATACTCTGCCAGTCGGTGAGTGCAGTCCTTATCCTGAATCCGTTTTCGATCCATCTGTTTTGCTCGAGCGATTCAGCAGTTTCGAGACTTCCCGGCTGAAGTAAGGTAAGGGACCTGAGTACGTCGCTTCTGAAGGCATAGATGCCCAGATGTTTGAAGTATCTGTGGTGCAGGGTCCATTCTGACTGTTTATGATCGCGCAGATACGGTATGGCTGCCCTGCTGAAATAGATGGCATTGCCGGAAAGGTCTGTTACTACTTTAGGATGGTTTGGGTTAAAGAGATCCTCGTCGTGTGAGCATTCTCTTATAAGGGTGGCAATCATAACATCGCTGTTGCCGAACAGTGCTGTCAGTATGTTTATCTGACCTGGTCTTATGAAAGGCTCATCGCCCTGTATGTTGACTATTATGTCGAAGGAGAGTCCTCTTTCAACGGCAAGAAACTCCATGGCTTCTGCGCAGCGGTCGGTCCCGCTTTTATGGTCCGGGGATGTCATTACGGTCTCCCCTCCGAAGTCCCGTACTGCGTCTGCGATCCGCTGGTCGTCGGTGGCTACAAAAACATAGCCTAGTGCTTCTGAAGCCTGCTCATAAACCCTCTGGATAACACTCTTGTCCCCGATCATGGCCAGGGGTTTGCCCGGGAATCTTGTTGAGGCGTATCGTGCGGGAATAATGCCCGCAACACTTGTTTCTGCTACTTTATTCATAGCACGAATTTACTAAAATAGGATTTCCCTTTGTTTTAAAAATGTCTTAAATTCGCAACATCTTAAAATATTGGATGAAAGACATTCAGAGTATAAAGCAAAGATTCGGTATAATTGGAAATTACCCCGACCTCGAGAGGGCTATTGACATAGCCGTTCAGGTTGCCCATACTGATCTTTCTGTGCTTATTTCGGGAGAAAGCGGAACGGGGAAGGAAGCCTTTCCCCAGATAATCCACAGTTACAGCACCAGGAAGCACGGGCAGTATATACCGGTCAACTGCGGCGCCATACCCGAAGGAACTATTGACTCGGAGCTTTTCGGTCACGAGAAGGGTTCCTTTACAGGAGCAACCGAGAGCAGGAAAGGTTATTTTGAGGTGGCCGACGGAGGGACAATATTTCTTGACGAGGTGGCAGAACTGCCTCTTTCAACCCAGGTGAGGCTGCTGAGGGTACTTGAGACGGGTGAGTTTATCAGGGTTGGATCATCAAAGGTCCAGAAGACAAATGTCAGGGTTATTGCTGCCAGCAATGTTGATATCCCCAGAGCGGTTCACGATAATAGATTCAGGGAAGACCTGTTTTACAGGCTCAATACCGTACCAATAAGAATACCTTCGCTTAAGGAGAGGGGAGAGGATATATTTTTGCTTTTCAGAAAGTTTGCTGTTGATTTTGCCGAGAAGTACAGGATGCCTGCCATCAGACTGACAAATGAGGCCAGGAGCCTGTTGCTGGGCTATGCCTGGCCGGGCAATGTACGGCAGCTCAAGAATATTACGGAGCAGATATCGATCATTGAACAGGAGAGGGAGATCAATGCAGAAACTCTCAGAACCTACCTCCCCGATTATTCCGGAGCAAAGCTGCCTGCCGTTTTAAGCCGTCAGGAAGACAAGTCATTTTCTTCTGAGAGAGAGATCCTCTATAAGATCCTTTTCGACATGAAAAGCGACATGAACGACCTCAAGAAACTGGTCTTCGACCTTATAAGGCACGGTGATACAGGAGTAGGTTTTCAGGAGACCAATTCGAGGGTTATCAGGAACCTCTTTAACGATGCCCCGGTTGGGAAGGACGCTGCTGAGGAAGAAGCCGAAGACGATACCATCGGGGGTTTCCAGGCGGTTATCCACGGAAGGGATGACATTCAGGATACCGAGGAGATTGTTGAGGAATCCCTTTCCCTGGCCGGAAAGGAGATAGAAATGATAAGGAAAGCCCTTGAAAAGCATAATGGCAAAAGAAAAATGGCAGCCCGTGAGCTGGGTATTTCAGAAAGAACCCTTTACAGGAAAATCAAGGAGTATGATATCGGAAACTGAAGATAAGAAGACAGGTACGGGAGTTGCGGCTTTGATTTTACTGGCGGTGATGGCTGCAACTGTATTTGCGGGATGCAAAATGTCAGTCAAGTATTCCTTTTCAGGTGCTGTTACCTCTCCTGATATCAAGACCATTTCAATACATCAGTTCCAGAACAGGGCTAGCCTCGTACAGCCGGGTCTCAGCCAGCTGATTACAGAGTCACTGACTGACAAATGCAAGGCACAGACAGGACTGAGTTTTACCAGTGAAACGGGAGATGTAAGTTTTGAAGGTGAGATCACAGACTATAACACAAGACCTCTGACTGTTTCGGCCAATGCCTCGGCAGCCATGAACAGGTTTACTATTTCAGTCAGGGTAAGATACACCAATGCCTTTGATCCTGATCTTAGTTTTGATTCAGGTTTTTCGAGATACCAGGACTACGATAGTTCTCTCGACCTTAGCCAGGTTGAAGGAGAATTATCGGAGGACATTGTGGAGATGCTCGTGGAAGATATCTTTAACAAAGCATTTGTTAACTGGTAAGCTATGAACAGGAATGAGTTTGCTGAAATACTGGGTGAGGTAAAGACCCACGACAGGCAACAGCTTGCTGAAATCAACGAACTGGTCACGCTCTTCCCCTGGTTTCAAAGCGGCCATCTTTTGCTACTAAGAACCCTGCACAGGATGTCGGATGTGAGGTTGGAGAGCCAGTTGCGTTCATCGGCCCTTTTTATTGCCGACAGGGAAGTCCTGTACAACCTCCTGAATTCACCATCTCTCCAGACTGAAGAAAGGGTTCCTGAAGAGGCAGCTCCCGTACAGGAAAATGAGAATGCTGTTCAGACTGAGCACCAGCAGACTGTAATTGATGATGCCAGAAACAGTGATGACCTTATATGCGAGATTGAAAGGGATAGCAACCACCCCGGCAGCAGAGGCTCAGGCGATGTTTCCCCTGAGGTGGTGAGCAGGGCTATCCTTACAGGCGATGATTTTGAGGAGGATGGTCAGTTCGACAGTACCATCCTGCAGCTTGACGACGATCCCGGACAGGCAGGGGAGACAATCTTTTATATGGATCCCGGTTTCTCAGTCCCGGAAAAACCAGAACTCCTCGAACTTGAAAACGGTATCTCTTCAGAAGCACGTGAGAAGGAACATGATAAGGTCTCCCCGGGTCATGAATACACGGAAGAGGAAGAGGTCAATGACAGAAAAAAGACAGAGTCCGATCTGATAGACAGATTTATTATGGCCAATCCGAGAATAGAGCCTGTAAGGGAAAGGTCAGATGCTCCAGGGGAAGGTTTTACAGCACCTCTCTCAGAAGATCCCGGCCCTTTTGTCACTGAAACACTTGCCAGAATCTACCTTAGTCAGGGGTATTATTCAAAGGCAATTGATATTTATGAGAAATTGAGTTTGAAATTTCCGGAAAAAAGTAGTTACTTTGCAGCTCAAATTGAGAAAATAAAAGAATTAATAAAATAATAATCAGATGGGTATTTATATTTTCGTATCGGTACTGGTTTTGATAGCCTGTGTTTTGCAGATACTTATTGTTCTGGTTCAGAATTCAAAAGGTGGCGGTCTGGCCGCCAACTTCACATCGGCCGGGCAGTCGATGGGTGTCAGGAAAACTGCTGACTTCCTTGAGAAATCGACATGGACCCTGGCAGGAGCCATCCTTGTTCTCTGCCTTGTTGCAACAGCCTCTATTCCCAGAACCCAGACCGGAGCACGTTCAAGGATCGAAACATCCATCCAGAATGCCGTTGATCCGACTGCCATCCCCACTCTGCCCACAGCAATTCCAGGGGCTACAGGAACAACTTCGTCGGAGCCTGCTGAATAATCTAGCCTGTAAAACGATTTATTAAAGTGTCAGTTTGTCACATACTGACACTTTTTTTGTCTTTATGACATATTTGTCTGTTTGGCATAAATTATGCAAAGGGGAAGGGTCAGATTTGATGTTTAACTTTAAAACTAGATAGAAATGGCACAATTGAAAGGAAAAGTATTAGCAGGGAAACTCCTTGTAAAACCTCAGGAAGCTGAAGCTAAAACTGCAAGCGGAATCATCATTCCCGATTCTGCAAAGGAAAAACCCCGTCAGGGTACCGTAGTTCTGGTAGGAGCTGCAAAAAAAGATGAAGAAATGGAAGTAAAAAAGGGTGATGTGGTTCTCTATGGCAAATATTCGGGCCAGGAACTTACCATTGACGGAGAGGACTATCTGCTTATCTCCCAGTCTGACATACTTTTTATTGCTTAATATAATAACCTATAAATTCAAAGAATATGGCAAAAGAGATTAAATTCAATATTGATGCACGCGCCCTTCTTAAAGAAGGCGTTGATCAGCTTGCTGATGCAGTAAAGGTTACACTCGGCCCCAAAGGACGTCATGTTGTTCTTGAGAAAAAATATGGTGCTCCCCAGGTGACAAAAGACGGTGTTACAGTGGCAAAAGACATTGAACTGTCAGATCCGTACCGCAATATGGGTGCACAGATGGTTAAGGAGGTTGCTTCCAAGACCGGTGACATAGCAGGTGACGGTACCACAACCGCAACAGTACTGGCTCAGTCGATCATCAATGTCGGACTGAAGAATATCACTGCCGGTGCCAATCCAATGGATGTCAAGAGGGGTATTGACAAGGCTGTCGAGAAAGTGATAGGTCATCTGGCTTCACAGGCAAAGGTTGTCGGCGACGACCTCAGCAAAATTGAGCAGGTAGCAAGGATCTCGGCAAACGATGATGAAGAGATTGGCAAGCTGATTGCCGAAGCTATGGGTAAAGTACATAAGGAAGGTGTAATCACCGTTGAGGAATCAAAGGGTACATCAACCCACGTTGAAGTAGTTGAAGGTATGCAGTTCGATCGTGGTTATATATCAGCCTATTTTGTCACCAACACCGAGAAGATGGAAGCTGATCTTGAGAATCCCTATATTCTTATTTACGACAAGAAGATATCTACAATGAAAGATATGCTTCCCATCCTCGAGGCTTCAGCCCAGACCGGACATCCTCTTCTTATCATTTCTGAAGATGTTGAAGGTGAAGCTCTTGCCACTCTTGTTGTTAACCGTCTCCGTGGTTCACTCAGGGTTTGTGCCGTTAAAGCCCCTGGTTTTGGTGACAGAAGGAAAGAGATGCTTGAGGATATTGCCATCCTGACAGGAGGTACTGTTATTTCAGAAGAGAAAGGTCTGAAACTTGAGCATGCCACTCTTGATATGCTCGGTTCAGCTGAGAAAGTTACAGTTAACAAGGAGAACACAACAATTGTTAACGGTTCAGGCGACAAGGAAATGATCCAGGGACGTGTTGCCCAGATCAAGCAGCAGATGACAACCACTACATCTGACTATGACAAGGAGAAACTCCAGGAGCGTCTGGCCAAACTCGCCGGAGGTGTTGCAGTCCTTTACATTGGTGCAGCTTCAGAAGTTGAGATGAAAGAGAAAAAAGACCGCGTTGATGATTCACTTCATGCAACACGTGCCGCCATTGAGGAAGGTATAGTTCCCGGCGGAGGTGTGGCTTATATACGTGCCACCGCTGCTCTCGAAGGACTGAAGGGTGACAACGACGATCAGACAACCGGAATTGATATTATAAGGCGTGCCATTGAGGAGCCTCTGCGTCAGATAGCAATCAATGCAGGCAAGGAAGGCGCTGTTGTAGCTCAGAATGTAAAAGCCGGAAAAGGTGACTATGGTTATAATGCACAGACCGACAAGTATGAGAAACTGTTTGCAGCCGGCGTTATCGACCCTGCCAAGGTTACACGTGTAGCTCTTGAGAATGCTGCCTCTGTGGCAGGCATGTTCCTTACAACCGAGGCTGTTATAGTTGATGAGAAGGAAGACCGTCCGGCTATGCCCCCGCAGGGTATGGGAGGCGGAATGCCCGGTATGATGTAGGATATAACATTCAGTAATATTGATAGTAGAGCCGGAAACCAATCCGGCTCTACTTGTATTAATTTTTATATATTTGCACCTGATTTGAATCGAGGTTGTTTAATGAACCAAATCCGCAACTTTTGCATAATCGCTCATATCGACCATGGTAAAAG
>CAZXSW010000055.1:0-3792 GCA_964642615.1 uncultured Rikenellaceae bacterium
GGTATAATAAAGAATGCCATAAGGGAAGCCATCCTCGACGGCATCATTCCCAATGACCATGATGCTGCCCGGGAGCTGATGATAGAAAAAGGAGCCGGGCTTGGGCTCACTCCGGTTGATGATCAGGTCTGACTGTCAGTTCGAGTATTACCGGGAGGTGATCGCTGTATCCTCCCTGGTAACTATAGCCCCTGTAGGTTGCAAAAGGTGAGACACCCGGGTAAACAGGATCCTTTTCAAGGAGAAAATCCTGACTCACAACAGTGAATGAATCACTGTCTGCCGCTAGTCCCGATTCACATTCAAGCATCCATCCGCTTACAATAAACTGATCTATGGTTTCCCACAAGCCCTTATACCTGTAGGTACCTGAAGCTCCCGAAATCGGACCGTCCGACAGGTTGACAAGCCGGGGTCCGTAAGTATTCACTTCCTGTCCCTCTCCCTTCACAAGTGACTGCATTACCCCGTCACCGGGAATGGCATTGAAATCACCTGTTATAACAATCCTGGCCCTCCCCTTATGTGAACAGGATATTGAATCGGCAAGTTCCCTGACCGTTTTCATTATATCCTCCCTCATACCGGCTGCGGCAAGTACTCCTCCCCTCCTCGAAGGCCAGTGGTTAACGATTACATGTAAGGTATCTATGCCGGTCCTGAACCTTGCATAAAGAACTTCTCGGGTTGGATTATCAGAGGCTGCAGTATCATGCAGATAGTGCCAGGAATAACCAAGGACATCAAGAATATCTTTCCTGAAAATCAGACAAACATCAATACCTCTTCTGTCTGGTGAATCCCTGTGGATCACTGAATAGTTATATTTTGAAAGGTAGGTGCCATAGATCAGATCGTCAAGGACTTTTCTGTTCTCAACTTCGCAGAATGCAACAATTGCCGGGGGCGACCAGCCTCCGGCTGCCACAATGGTCCTGTATACTGAACTGATCTTTTTCTTATACCTGGAATAAGTCCACCTCATGTCCCCCTGAGGGGTAAAATCATCGTCGGCAGTCAGAGGGTCGTCTGAAGGATGGAAGAAGTTTCCTGTATTATAAAACATTATAGTCACAGAACTGTCCGAAGGAGTCTGTGAAAATGTTTCCGCGCATAAAAGGATCAACAGCACGAGGATGCCTGATACTCTCAATTCTGAAATGTTAATATGCATTTATCCATCGGTACCTTCTGGCGCTTTCACCGAATTTAACGGCTAAGGTCAGCTCATGGGTACCGAGGCTTTGCTTTCTTATGTCAGTGAGTGTAAAATCAAATGCATAGGCAAAGTAAAAACGGTCATATTTCAATCCGAGCATCATTATTACAGCGTCGTTGGTCCTGAAAGACACACCGGCCCAGTAATCATATTTATAATACACCCTGGCCGAGATATCAGCCTGGATGGCCTTGAAAAACATATCCGACGACCTTATAAAACCTGAAGGTTCAAGGATCCAGTTGGGCGCAACGGGGATTTTCACTCCACCCGTCAGGTAGTAATGCCCGAGCTCAGACCTTTTATTATTTCCCGAATTGCCAAAGACCACCGATCCTCTCAGAAGGTTCGTCATCGAGAATCCAACATAATAGTTTTCTGTCGTATAGCTAGCTCCGAAATTAAAATCAGGAATAAAAACCGAACGGTCGTAGTTGTTAAGATAAGGATCGTCACGGTCATAATAGAGAAGCCCGTCAGTGTTGACTGCATACTGATATGCCGTCAGGGCCAGTCCGAAAGAAAGATTCCTGGCCGGGCTATCCTCATTTCCCAGGGGAATATGATAGGCATAAGCGGCCTGTAACCCTGTACGTCTCATTATTCCGTTGTAATCGCTGAACAGATAGCCTCCCACGCCAACACGTCCTCCCTTTGTGGGCCTTACAAGCTTTTTGCTTACAGAGGTAGCTTTTGAGATATAGCTGTCGCGCAGAATACGCGTCTGGAAACTTGCAGCATACGTGGCGGGAGCATGATCAAGACCAGCCCACTGTTCTCTTACGGTAAGGTTTACCGTTGTATAACCGTCACGGCCCGCGATTGAAGGATTCAGGAGGAATCCATTCATTGTATACTGACTGTACAAAGGCACCTGCTGGCCGTAAAGACCGGAGGTGACCAGGCTGAGGGCTATTGCCGTCAGAATGGTTCTGATATGGATCATATTCTTGATTTTCATCATTTTAAGCACGTTATCGAATTACACTGATCACACCTGACCTTGGTCCGGAGCCATCATTCAGATAGAGTATATAATGATACGAGTCAGTGGGCACCAGCGAACCATTCTCAAGGCGTCCGTCCCACCTGTTGGCTGCAGGATTTTTTGTCCTGAAAACAAGCCGGCCCCACCGGTTGTATACAAGTACTTCTGCATCAGGATAGAGCTCAATATTTTTCATCTTCCAATCGTCATTGTAGCCGTCGTTATTAGGTGTAATGACCTGGTTGATCTCAATACAGTTGAATGATCCGGTTACCCCAACCTCTATTTCGGCGGAACGGGCACAAAGATTGTCATCCGTCACAACTACGCTGTAGGTTCCCGGTAACAGCAGATTCCTGTCAACAGAAGGATTATTATCAGACCAGATAACATTGTAGGGAGCTGTTCCTCCTGTAATATTAAGATCTATCGCTCCGTCATTCTCCTCCGGACAGGTTGCATCAGTCACCACATACCCGATCATTATCTCATCCGGTTCTTCAACAACAGCTGAAACACTCTTTAAGCATCCGTTAGAGTCGGTTACCGTTACAGTATAGGTGCCGGCCCTGAGACTTTCCAAATCGGGTGCTGTTACAACAGGCACGGTATTCCAGGCAAAGCTGTAAGGACCCGAATCACCTGAAACGGTTGCCGAGACTGAACCATCTGACGATCCGTAACATTGTACGTCAACAACTGTGACAGTAACTATGAAGTCATTTTCAGGCTGTCCGATAATTACCTCTTCCTCTGCTGCACAACCGTTTGCATCCGTTACAGTCACCCTGTATGTACCGGCAGCCAGTCCTGAAGCCGTCTCAGTCTCCTGCTCAGGAACTGTGTTCCATGAATAGTTGTAAGGTCCGGTACCTCCGGCAACCAGTACCTCAGCTGATCCATCCGATCCACCGTAACAAAGATTATCTGTTTGAGTAAGAGCCAGGGCAAGAACATCAGGCTCTGTTATAGTAATTTCAATATCGTCGGTTGACAATTCAGCATCACGAACTGTTACAATGTAAGTGCCGGCAGCAAGTGAACCAAAAGTTCCGGATTCAACGAAGTCACCCCCGTCAATGCTGTATTCAAAAGGCAGGGTTCCACCCCATCCTTCCACCGTCACGCTTCCATTGGCTTCACTGTTGCACAGGACATTGGTCTGTGAAACCAGACGCGCCACCAGTTCCTCGTCAGGCTGGTTTATGGTGACACTCAAGTCGAATGTGCAAAGATTAATATCCCTGACAGTAACCTGATAAGTACCCATTGGAAGAGATCCGAAGGTTCCTGATGATCCGAATTCTCCCGCTCCAATCCTGTACTGATAAGGAGCAGTGCCGCCTGTGCCTTCAACCGTGAAACTGCCATCACTTCCTCCCCATTCCGAAACATCGGTAAGAGATACCACAGCGGCACCTGTTGCCTCAGCGGGACCACCGACTTCAGCGTTGATGACAAGCTCACAGAGATTTGCATCAGTGACTGTCAGAACATAGTTTCCTGCGGCAATATCCTCAAGGTCCGGTATTGTGGCCCCGGTATTCCATAGATATATATAAGGTGCTGTCCCGCCCGTTACTGT
>CAZXSW010000055.1:3892-12249 GCA_964642615.1 uncultured Rikenellaceae bacterium
ACCACGGGCTGGGTTATTATGAAAGGTACTTCAGCTGTACACGACAGAGCATCCTTTACGGTGACAATATGGTTACCTGCTGATAAACCGGTGAATGAACCTGTTGACTGGAAAGGTCCGCCGTCAACCGAATACTCATAAGGAGGCAGACCAGTACCTGCCACTGCGGCAACGGTAACGGCACCTGACAGTTCACCGTTGCAGGTTATGTTTGTGATATCGGTGATGGTTCCGGCGATGTTAAAGATCTGGATGTCGGCTGCCACGCTACCCTGGCATCCTGTTTCGTTTGTTACGGTCACTTCAACTCTTCCCTGCGGAATGCTGTTCCACAGTACCGTCACATAGTTATCGGTTGATGTACCTCCGGCAGTAATCCGTCCTCCTGTAATATCCCATGAATATAAGGGATATGAAGCTGTAAGGGTGTAAGTCGACATACCGGCTCCGCAGGCCTGTACAGATAATCCTGCAAAAGCAGGCACCGGTACGGGATTCAGAGTAACCGTTTCCACAACAGTAGACTGGCATGTGCCTATATAGTCGTCTTTCTGAATAGTTGCTGTAATGACACCCTGTGAAGCCGCCATATCCCAGAGAACAGAAATTCGGCTTGTATCCCTGTCAGCATTGAGTATTGTACCATTGGTAACCGTCCAGTCGTAAGAAGCATCGCTGTGATATTCAACTGCATACGAACCCACTTCCCCATTGCACGATTCGGAATAGTCGTATGTTATATTATTGAAGTTTGTTCCTGTCTTCTGAATGGTCAACCCTGATGTATCCCTGCATCCGTTCCCGTCGGTTATCACCAGCATGATATCATACATACCATCCGGGATGGTGGCGTTGTTGAAGAAGGGCATCGGAGAGGTGCTTGTGTTGCTTGGGATTAGCGCAGGCGGATCCTGGATAATAATAAGGAATGGATTGATTGCCGGGTTCATACTTTTCCAGAAATATGAATAAGTCCCGTCGCCCCCGTCGATCTCAGCCGAGAAAAGAGCAAAAGGCATTGTAAGGTAGCAGCTGTTGAGTTCAGCGCTCAGAATCTGAAGACTTGAGGTGACAGTTACGGTAACGGTTCCGGTAGCTGAATTTCCACGAGCATCAGTTGCTGTGAGAGTAACTGTATGATCGCCCAGGTCGGAACAGGTGAAGTTATCAGGAGACACTGCCAGGGTAACCGGACTACAGTTGTCATATGTGCCGTTGTCAATGTCTGAGGGAAGAAGGGTTCCGGTACCATCGGGACCCAGGACCATGGTAAAAGGCTTTAAGTTGATTACGGGAGGCATCAGGTCTCTCACTGTAACCGTAGCTGTGCATGATGAGCTGTTGCCGGAGGCATCTGTGGCAGTAACTGTCACGGGCACCGGAGCTCCTATGTTGGAACATGTGAAAGTTGAACGGCTCAGGGTATAGTTAAGTGTAGCGCTGCAGTTATCTGAGGCTGAGCTGATGACGTCGGCCGGGGTGATACGGGCTGTACCTGTATTGTCGAGGTCGACTGTGATGTTTTTGCATGTGACGACAGGACTGATTCTGTCGATCACTGTTACTGTAGCTGTACATGTCGATGACAATCCACTATTGTCAACTACTGTAAGGGTAACAGAGTTCTGACCAAGGCTGGCGCAGGTGAATGAACCCGGACTGGCAGTAAATGACACAATATGACCGTCGGGGTCATATGATCCACCATCAATATCTGCACCTGTGACTGAAGCATTTCCTGTTGCATTGAGATGAACAACAATGTTTCTGCACATGGCCACAGGGGGCATGCCCTGAAGACCGGCTATATTGCTGCCGGCATAGAGAGGCATGACAGATAACCCTGTCAGGGTTAGCATAATCACAAAATTACGAAGGCAGTGATTCACAGGAATGCCTGTCCCTGGTTTTTCCCGGATTACGGGAACAACAATTATTGACCTGCTTCTCTGACATCTATTATAAACACTGAATATCAGATCAATAAACCAATTAATATGTTTCATAAAGGTCAGGTTCGGTTATATAAAGGTTCTACTGCAACAAACAATTCACCACACATTAAACAAAATCAGTGATCGGGCCCAGGGGCAAATAATATAAAATTCTCATATTTATATTAATATAGCGAATGTATGAAATTTTTAAAGACGTAAAAAACTTCATTTTACAAGTGTTTTCAACATAATTTATTGTTATCAACACCTCAGGGGCCGGCTCATGAGATTATCTTCAGTATCATCCGGTGGTGATTGGGGGCAATCGGGCCTGACTGAAAAGGAGAAAAATATGTACAAATAAAAGACCTGTATTTTTTTTGCAGAAATGAAAATGTAATCTATATTTGCACACGCTTTAAGCGCAATTATATTAAAGGGGGTTTAGCTCAGCTGGTTCAGAGCATCTGCCTTACAAGCAGAGGGTCGGCGGTTCGAACCCGTCAACCCCCACGAACAAAAAAAAGATGCCCATTCGGGCATTTTTTTTTGAGTGTGAGTGTGAGCGCGAGAGCGTGAAAACCCAGCTTTTAATTATTTGTTATTGCAATAATTACGTGTTGTCTTCATTTTCAAATTCTCAAATTCTCAAATTCTCAAATTTTCTTCCCCCTTTTTCCACCGTTGGTTTTGACCTTGTTTACATTAATCCCTTGTTTGTCAGTCATCTGGTTACATTGGTCAAAAATGTCGCAAATGCCGGTATCAGATATAGAAATTATAAGTAATTATGACAAACAATTTGTGATGAAGTCCGTATAAACCAGTTGTTATAACGGTTAGTTCAGAAAAAGGGGAAACAGCAACAACTTATTAATTAAAAATGGGACAGATGAAAAGGTCGAGTTTAGTTCTTATTATCCTGGCCGGAACATTGATTTTCCAGAGTCGTGTCTTTTCTCAGTCGGCTCTCTCTCAGCTTGAACAGGCAGCAGGACGTTCAATATCAAGTGTAAACGTACCCATGCCCTCCTCCCCTTCCGCTGTCGGTGGAGTTCTTGGAGCTGCTGCCAAATCAGGTGCCGTTCTTCCTTCCACAAGCATCTCCAATGCCGTAGCCGGCATGGTAATCCAGGGCTTGCTTAACAACCTCATGAGTCCCACACCGTCAAAAACCCCTGAAGAAATTGAAGCTGAGCGCATTGAACAGGAAAGACTGGCTATGGAAGCCGAAAAGCTCCGCCTTGAGGAACTGGCCCGCCAGCAAGCCCTCCATGATGAACTAATAAATAACTCCAAGTCAATATCAGACTCCGAATCGCTCGATTTCAAATCTCTTGACGGAGAGATGGAGAACTTAAGGAAAGGGGCAGCCGATCAGTTTGAGCCGGATGGGACAGGTGGTTCCTCATATCCCACCACCATGGGAACCCAGTTCTTCGGGATGCCTCTCTCCGAACCCGAAGTCACAATACTTCTCGAACCTGAAAGCGCTCCTGTGCGGGTTGATCTGGAAAACGCGGTCGACCTGACGGATGAATATATGGATAAGGAAAAGGCCGTTGTTGAGATTATCGGCGGAGCCGTTGCCGGGGCCAAAGGTGAACCCATCATTGCAAAGCCCGACTGCAGGGCACTGAGTGAAAAGCTTGAAAGATATACAAACGATATGGTAAGGTTCAGGAGCTGGAACAATACCACTCTCACTGAACTAAAGAAATGGGAGAAACAGAACGACGAGGCATTATGGAACGCCATAACCGATGGCGCCGGTGCTGCCTACGGGGTCTTTCTTGATTACCTTGAAGAGACCAGGGCAAGTGCTTCAGTTATAAAAGACGTTTTCGAGGCGAATCAGGCCAGCTATATCCAGAAGGGGCTGATAACTCCTGAACAGGCCCTGAGGTACAAAAGCGTCCTTGATCAGAGAATCACAACTGCCAGCCTTGCAAAACAAGTTAAGGAAGGACTCGAAATAAGGGATTATGTCACAACTACCAGGAACCTGATTCATGGTACCACTGAAAAACTGTCCTCAACCGACGGAGAATGCAACCAGATAATCAGCCTTCTGAAAAATGAAGGTCTGCTCAGCGACTCACCCTGGGTGGATGCCGGTCAGTTTATCTCAGGAAAAGTCATTGAGAAATTCCTGAGTGACCCCACAAAATATATAAAACCGGGAACCTTCACCAAAGCATTGGGCAAGATACCCTATGTAACCATTGCCCAGCTTGCCGTCGACGAAGCATACAACATCACCGACATGCTCACAAGCTATTCCAACATATGTACCTTTCGCGAAGCCGACGGCAGGGCAACAGAGGCTGTAAGAAAGATACAGTCAGATATGGATAACATAAAGGTCCAGCTGAAAGACTGTCCCTCCTCTTTCTGACCTGCGCAAGAAACAGTAAAACAACTCTGAGGTTCCATTTTGAAACCGGAAAAACAACGATGAGATCCGAAAAAAAGACAGGAATTCCGCATCTGAGAAATCAGAACCGGGATTCATTTTTTTATACTGTATGACCTAAACACCAAAAATACCTGACAATGAAAAAAATGATATCAAAAAAAATCTGCGTACTTACTTTTATGCTGTTGATGACTTCGGTGGCTCTATTTGCACAGAATGCCTACAACAGGCTGTGCCTCGATGCCATTGCCTTTGAGGAACAGGGAAAGCTCGACGAGGCTGCAGCGAAATACTCGGAAGCAATAAAACTGAAACCCGATGATTGGACCGCATGGAATTACAGAGCCAAAGTTAACCTCGCCAGGGGAAGATACGATGACGCCATTGCGGATGCAACCAAAGCCATTGACCTTTCGCCTAAAACTCTGTCTCTTTACGCTGTCAGAGCCGGCTCTTATGAAGCAAAGGAGATGTACGACCAGGCAATTGCAGAATACGGCAAGGCCCTCGGGGACAATCCTGATAAGAACAGAAACAACTATCTGACTTACTATCAGCGTGGCCGGGCATACTATCTTAATACCCGGTACAGGGAGGCCATAAGCGATTTCGACAAAGCCTTCTCAATGTCACCGAAATACTGGGATTCCGAACCTGATATTTACATTTACAGGGCCCAGGCAAACCTGGAACTCGGTAACTATATCGAGGCTTCAGGCGACCTTGACAAGTTTCTTGAACTTAATCCTGACGACATACAGGCTCTTCTTTACCAGGGTTATGCAAGTCTGAAGACAGGCAACAGCGAAAAAGCATCCGGCGCGGCACGAAGGATACTGAGCCTTGATCCTTCAAAAGAGGTTCTTTTCGGAGGGAACAACACATCGGGTCTCTTTGATATTACAGCAAGGAGGGAGAAAGCTGAAAAGCTTGCAAAAGAAGCCGCCGCCATGATAGCCGACAACTCATCGGCCGTCTCAAAGAGTCTGGCAACCATGAGGCTCAACGACGCCTTTTCATACCTTGATACTGCATGGCTGATACTTCCGGGACTGACCAGGAATGATCAGACTCTAAGAGAAAAAATAAGGGAAGACATGTTCACTGTCTATCCCCTGCTTAAGGCAAAACCTGAGACATCAGAGTTTGTAAGAAGATTTATGGTCCAGGCAAACAGTGCCACCCAGGAAAAGAAATACGATGACGCCATAAAACTTTGGGGCACAACCCTTAATATATCCCCATGGATACCGCTGGCTTATTACAACAGGGCTTTGCTTTATGAGAGAAAAGGGCAGCTCAGGAACAGCATCTCCGATATGGAGAAGTATCTTGCGCTTGTTCCGGAGGCATCCGATGCAAGAAGTGCCCGCGACAAGATCTATGAATGGGAAGGGAAAATCAAGGAAAGCGGAACTACAGGTCAGACTTATAAATCAGAAGCCATCAACAAGATAGAGTCAGGAAGCTATTCTCCGGGGAATTTTGTTTTTGCCATAGCCATGGGTGGCACATTCGGTGCCCAGATAATTAAGAATCCCGATCTGTCAGATCTATGGACTCAAAGCACCAATGGCTCCACACCCGACTATGACTACTCCGACAAACTGCCATTCCTTTTCTCAGGGGAAATTGAACTGATCGTAAAGCCAATAAAAAGGATAGGCATCGGTGCCGTAGGAAAGATTTCGGGCGGAATAGGTGCAAGAACCAAGGTTGGTGAGGTGAAGTACATGATGGATATGGGGACTACCCAGTACGGAGGCCTTCTTCGTTATTACTTCCTTCTTAACAACGGAGCTGAAAAACCTGACGTTTATATCCAGTACTCCGGAGGAATAAGCGATCTCAACGGATTTTACGGGATAGCCACCATGGACGGTATTATCTTCGACTACTCGTATATGAAGAAATATGACGCTTCCAATCTCTTCCACAGTGCAGGAGTCGGGATGGGAGGGAAAGTCGGGAGACATGGTTACGTCACAATGTCGCTCGACTATTTTACAAGCAGCTTTGATAAGATTGACTGGGAAGTTACCATCAATAAGGATAACCCGGATGATGTCGGTTCAAAAGGCACTCTTACCAACTCTTCGACAGGTAATGACATCAAGGCAAACTACAACGGAATACTTCTGAAATTCATGTTCGGAGTATGCTTCTGATGAGCCTGAAGCTATAAATTCCGCGCTAAGTGATTACGATCCGGTCAGCTGAGTTAAAGTGATTTTCTTAAAAGAAAACCTGGCTCGCTGACCGGTTCGCTTTTTTATAAAAGGTCGCGGTGCCATCAGGCCTGGTTAACATATTAAATATTAAGAATTGTTGCCGGCATGTGCAGGTTATAAAGAAGTATGGCTCACAATGACAGAGCCGGTTCGCGGAATACACCGGAACCGACTCTTCAAGCTTTGACGCCGCATGAACGGTATCAATTCTTAACCTGACGCTTTATTAATGAAACAGAGAATCCCAATAAGCTATCCAAAGAAATAAGTATACTGATATGAAAACCCGTTTTCCCTTAACCACCATCTCAAGGCTTTGGCTATCTTTCTTCTTCTGAGAAGAACTGTGCCTACTTCCTGTGCCGATATGCGATAAAATGTCCTCATGATAATCCTTTTTAATTCATACTTCAATCAACGTGCCATTTATATCTGAAGTAAAAATAAAGCCAATAACAACACAAGACAATCCTAACTCACGCCGATAGTGGTGAATATTAATTATTTACACAACCGGTAATCAACAAAATCCATTCACTCAGATATAAATAGCAGTCGTTAATGTCAGATTTGAGACTGTTTGTCAAAAACGGTCTCAAATTTATATATAAAGCACACACAGGGAATTGATTTCCCTAATATAATAATCTGTATATATTTGGTTATATGCGCTTTACAATAACACACGTCTGCCCGCACGACTTGCAGTGAATAAAAAGCGGTTTTGACAAACGATAGGTATAAAGAGATTAAAAACTGAAGTACGGGTAAGGCGGGACAGGTAAGTTCAAATACAGGAAGAGCCTGTTGCCATGATGGAGAATGTTAAAGGATTCAGTCATAACAATAAATATTCCGCGGCGTGAAAAAAAAGAGGCTGTCCCTTTTCCGGACAGCCCTTTTGAATCAATCTTTTATCATGGTTATTTTGCCTTCTTGTACCACATAAACCATGCAAGTTTGTAGTATCCGTCAGGAGTATTCTCAGTTCTCTGGTCAGCTGTCGGCGGTACCGGAGCAATAAGATCATGTCCTGCCCTCCAGTCGGCCGGAGTCATAAGCTCAGTCTTTGCAGTTGCCTGTAGTGCCTGTACCGTTCTTATCAGTTCATCTGTATTTCTTCCTATACTCATTGGATAGAAATAGATTGCCTGAATGACATTGTCAGGATCAATTACAAAGACACCTCTTACGCTTTTTGTCGTATTCGATTCGGGATGAATCATTCCGTACTGCTTTGAAATAGCAATTGAAGAATCGTCAACCAGCGGGAATTTGATCTTTGAGGGGATCCTGCCCTTGAATTCAACATCTTCCATAGCTTTCTTCCATGCGAAATGGGTATCAAGAGCATCGGTCGATACTACAACCAGTTTTACATTAAGCTTGTCAAAATCCTCCTGCAGGTTTGCCAGTTCGAGTATTTCGGACGAGCATACCGGTGTGAAATCCTGCGGATGGCTGAAAAGGATCTTCCATTTCCTGCCATAATCGAGGGGGAAGTTGATCAGTCCGCCAGTAGATTCGGCGGTGAATGATGGAGCTGTTTCTCCAATCAGTGGGATTCTGAAGTTCCTGTCTTCCTTCTCTTTCTCCTTTGTTTCCTGAGCCCAAACCTGAGTCAGGGAAAATACCAGGACCATTAATAAAGCGACTTTTTTCATTGCTTCTGTTTTTTATGGAGTGATTAATTTAGACTAAATAAACATAAAAAGAATTAAAGAGTTCAATATCTTTTAATATTTAACATTTTTTTTATTTCAGGGATAG
>CAZXSW010000056.1:0-5327 GCA_964642615.1 uncultured Rikenellaceae bacterium
CCATATTCATTACTATGAACACTAAGGAACAGTATGTAGCAGCAATCGACATTGGCACAACAAAGATCGTGTCCATCGTCGGAAAAATGACCGGTAACGGCAAGATTGAGATCCTCGGACTCAGCAAGGCTGTTTCCAGGGGAGTAAAAAGAGGTGTTGTCCTTAATATCGAAGAGACTGTAAATGCCATCCAGACCACTGTCGAGGATGTCCAGAAGAGATCAGGCGTTATGTTCTCCGAAGTCTTTGTAGGTATTGCCGGCCAGCACATAAAGAGCATGAAGAACAGGGGTTACATAACCCGTGAGTCGCATGAAGATGAGATCAACAAGGAAGAGGTCTTCAAGCTGATCGACGATATGCACAAGATACATATCGATATAGGGGAGGAGATCATCCACGTCATACCTCAGAACTTTATTGTCGACAGCGAAACAGGCGTGAAGAATCCGATAGGTATGTGTGGAAGGAGGCTCGAAGCCAACTTCCATATTGTTATAGGACAGGTGGCTGCAGCCAGAAACATCGAAAAGTGTATGAGGAAGGCAGGCCTTGTTGTTAAGGACCTTATTCTGGAGCCTCTTGCCTCTTCAGAGGCTGTTCTGACCGAAGATGAGAAGGAAGCCGGAGTGGTACTTGTTGATATAGGAGGCGGAACCACCGATGTTGCCGTTTATTACGACAACATAATCAGACATACGGCCGTGATACCTTTCGGCGGGAATGTGGTGACAAAGGACATAAAGGAAGGTTGTTCCATCCTGCAGCGCTATGCCGAGCAGCTCAAGATACAATATGGCTCAGCCCTGGGCGATATCGCTCCTGAAGATAAGGTAGTATCCATCCCCGGCATCAGTGGAAGAGAACCTAAAGAGATTTCTTTCAAGAGCCTGGCCTATATAATCCAGTCGAGGATGGAAGAGATAATAGAGATAGTGAATTTTGAGATTCAGAATTCGGGCTACGCAGATAAGCTTGCCGCTGGTATAGTCATTACAGGAGGCGGGGCCATGCTGAAACACCTTCCTCAGCTTATGAAATTCAAGACTGCCATGGATGTCAGGATAGGACTGCCGAATGAACATCTTGCCGGTTCGGGGAGAAATGAGATAAATCAGCCTATGTATTCAACCAGCGTCGGACTCATAATGAAAGGATTCGAATTCCTTGAGATGTACAAGAAGACGTTTGACGCAGGCACAATGGAAGAGTACGTGGTGAAACATAAACCTGTTCCGGCTGAAAAGGTTGAGAGTGAAGCTATTCATGAAGAACCGGCCGGCAATACCGGGCCGGATGAAGCCAGGATACCTGAAAAAGGTGAAGGAAGAATCTCCTTTGCCGACAGGCTTAAAGTAATGGTTTCACAGATTTTTGAAATAGAGGATCAGAAGATTAACTGACAGTGAGGTATGGTTGTGCTGTTTAGGTTTACTGTTCGGAAACTATAAAAATTAATCATTATGAATGAAGATATTATGAACTTTGATCTGCCGGTTGAGAGATCATCTATTATCAAGGTTCTCGGAATAGGGGGTGGCGGGAACAATGCCGTAAACAATATGTTTGACAAGGGTATAAAGGATGTCAACTTCATTGTGTGCAATACCGACCACCAGGCTCTTGAAAAGAGCCCTGTGCCCGTAAAGGTCCAGATAGGCGAGTCGATAACCGAGGGCCGCGGTGCCGGCAGCAAGCCTGAAGTCGGAAGGGATGCTGCTATGGAAAACATCCGCGACGTGATGGATGCTATCTCGGGCAATACAAAAATGGTCTTCCTGACCACAGGTATGGGTGGAGGTACGGGCACCGGAGCCATCCCGGTGATTGCCAGAGCGTGCAGGGAAGCCGGCCTTCTGACCATCGCAGTGGTGACCATTCCCTTTAAGTCGGAAGGGAAGATCAGAATCAGTTACGCCATCGATGGAATAACCGAACTTAAGGATAGTGTAGACTCCTTGCTGGTTATCAATAATGAGAAACTGAGGGAGATTTACGGCAACCTTGGCGTTTCGTCAGCATTCTCGAAAGCCGACGACATACTGACCGTTGCCGTGAAGGGCATAGCCGAGATCATTACCGTTGCCGGTTATATAAATGTCGATTTTGCCGATGTTGAGACGGTAATGAAAAATTCAGGTGTTGCCCTTCTGGGCATGGGTACCGCTTCAGGCGAAAACAGGGCTGTAAGAGCCATTGAAAACGCCCTCAGTTCCCCGTTGCTGAATTCAAATGATGTCACCGGTGCAAAAAGCATTCTGATTAATATATCATCAGGTAGCGGTGAACATGAACTGACAATGGATGAGCTGGGCGAGATTACTGACTATATGTATGAAGCTGCTTCCGAAGACGCCCTGATAATCAGAGGAATATCGCAGGACGAGAGCCTGGGGGAGAGTATAAGCGTAACGGTTATAGCCACAGGCTTCGAAGCCAACGATATCTTCCAGGTAAGCAAAGCAAGGAAACTACATAGGGTAGAACTCCTGCAACCAGTGAACCCGGTCCCGCCCCATATGATCCCTGAAAGAGGAGAATCCTTATTCAGCGTCAGGGACAAATTATCAGGGGCCATCATCACCAGCCTCGAGGACGAGATCCAGGGAGAACTTGACTTCAATCCCGAAAACGTAGAGGAGATTAATGAATTAAGGCGGCCGGCACAAGCAATGGCAGAAGAAGAAAAGGAAAAATCGGCAACAACACTCAGGAAGGTAAAGCATATGCAGAACATCCTTAAAAAGGAGGGTCTTAGCAATAATACCATGAAGGAGAATATAGACACCTTCGAGGATGTCCCTGCATATATAAGGCGTAACATGAGCATAGGATCAGAAGAAGCCCAGAAGGAAAGCAGGATGTCGAAATTCACCCTTTCATCCGACGATGACCAGGAACCGGTACTAAGGGAAAACAATGCCTACCTTAACGATAACGTAGACTAACCTCACGATTACCCTGCATAAAGGGCTGCCTTTATATAATCGTGTCTGCCCCCGGCCATACGGAAGGAGACCATTAAATGGCAGAGCTTTGCTTTGCAGGGAATTGTATTCTCTTTCCTCCTTTATTTCCTATATTTGCTGCTGATGAATAGAAAGGTTTTTACAGGATTGCTATTGCTCCTTTCGACTATACTGTATGCCCAGCAGCCGCAGGATAGTGTGAAGAAGAAGATATTAAAGCAGTGGACTCTGTCTGCCGACCTGACAGAAGAAGTAGTAATCCCTTTCGATACCACCTTTTCACTTTTTAACCGCTTCAGGCTCACCGACAGGTATTCGCCTGTAAATGCAGGACTTGGTAATTACGGGCTCCCTTTCTACCAGATGAATTTCTTCGACAGGATAAGCCACCCCGATAAATTTCTTTACTCTTCATATTTTCCACTGATGAATCTCCCGGAGAGAGCATTGTTCATGAACACACAGACACCCTTTACAGAACTTGTGTGGACCATTGGCGGATCGAGAGAGATTGCGGAACAGACTTTCAGGGTACGGCATTCCCAGAATGTGAACCGCTTTCTTAATTTCGGCCTTATTTATGATATAGTTTACAGCCTCGGACAGTACAGCTACCAGCGTTCTGAAGACAAGAACTTCAGCTTCTATTCATCGTATACCGGAGATAACTATAAGTTATATATGTCGGTCGGACTTAACAACATGACTGCCTTCGAGAATGGAGGCATTCGTTTCCCCGACCAGATGAAGGAGTTTGAACCCCGTGAGGTCGAGGTGAACATGGGGTCACTTAACAAGGCCGCCAGTTACCTCAAAAACAATAACCTGCTCCTTGTTCAGAGATATACACCAGGTAAGAAAAAAACTGCAGTCAATGACTCGCTTCCTGCTCCTGAGATAAAAACTTCAGGACTTAACGGTACTTTCACCCATATCCTTACCTTGGAAGGCAATAAGAGAACATATTCAGACAGCTATCCGCTTTCAGGATTCTATGATACTACTTATATAAGTACCTCTGCAACCTTTGATTCACTAAGTACAAGATCATTTGACAACACCCTTAGGTTTGATTTCGCAGCGGGCAGGGAAGGACGCTTCAGGCTGGGGGGAGGAGCCGGAGTAAGAAACGAAATTAGAAGATACAGCCAGATCATTCCTCTTCCTGATTCGCTTGCTTCAGATACAGCCGTGTGGCATAAGAGCAATAACGTATTGCTCGGAAGTTTGTATAACAATATAGGAGAGAGCTTTCAATGGAAAGCCAGGGGTGAGCTTTACTTAAGTGGTTACAGGGCTGGTGATTTTGATCTTAACGGAGTGATAACAAAAACCTTTAAGCTTCCTAAAGGAACAGCCCTTTGGGAAATTACCGGAGGCGTCATGAACCGTCAGCCATCGTTCTGGTACGAAAGATGGGGAAGCAATCATTTTAAATGGAACGGGCCCATGAAAAAAGAATTCAGACTCGACGCCGGAACCCGTTTCTCGTTTCCCGGACGTGGCACCGATCTGAGACTTAATTACGCCGTAATTGATAATTTCACCGATTTCGGGAATGATGCACTCCCCACTCAACACTCAGGCGGTCTGTCCGTGCTTTCCCTTTTTGTTAAGAAAGACTTCAGAGTATGGAAGCTGCATCTCGACAATGATGTACTACTTCAGCAGAGCAGTAATAAGGATGTACTCGACCTGCCCCTTCTTACAGTAAGGTCAGCTTTCTATTTTGAACACCTCTTTCTTTTTACAAAAACAAACGGAAAGCTTAATACCCAGCTGGGAGCCGATTTTACCTGGCATTCGCTGTACAGCCCCTTGTCATATATGCCTGCCACCGGCCGCTTTTATCGTGGCTCAGGCAGCTCCGAAGGCAACTATCCCTTCCTTAATGTCTTCCTTAATGTAAAACTTCAAAGGACAAGGATGTTTGTTATGTACGACCACGTGAACTCCGGATTTACAGGCTACAATTACTTCATGGTGCCAGGTTATCCGCTGAATGTCAGGATGTTCAGGTTCGGGATTGCCTGGACTTTCTATGATTGAAAAATTTTGTATCTTTGCGCCCTGAAATCAGGAGCATTAATATAAAATTTCGGTTTTGAAAAGAACATTTTTTCTTCTTATATTATTCATATCGGTTCTGATCCCTGGATGCGAAAATCTCAGGATCACCGGTGAACCGGGGCACTCTTCGGCCGACCTTGAACAGATCAGGGATAGAGGCAGGCTTGTTGCCGTAACCGGCTTCAACTCAGTCAGTTATTTTATTTATAAAGGAGAGCCCATGGGCTTTAACTATGAGCTTCTTGAAGCTTTCTCCGATCACCTTGGTGTTGACGTTGAGCTTGTTGC
>CAZXSW010000056.1:5427-11662 GCA_964642615.1 uncultured Rikenellaceae bacterium
GTGCCTATGCACGGCTTTATTCAAAATACTTCAGGAACGCCCGTTCACGTACAATAGTCAACAGTGATTACTATGCACTGAGTACAGGGAGGGTGTCACAGTGGGATGAGATAATAAAGACCTGCAGTGACAGCATTGACTGGGACTGGAGGCTTCTGGCCTCACTTATATGCCAGGAATCGCGCTTTTTACCCGATGTGACTTCGGGAGCAGGGGCCTACGGACTTATGCAGATAATGCCTGAGACCGGAAAATCGATGGGGATTGATATTACCTTATCACCACGCAATAACATACTGGCGGGAATTAAGTATTTAGGAAGGTTAAATTCAATGTTTTCCGAGCGAGTCCCCGATGAAAATGAAAGGATTCGTTTTATACTTGCCTCTTACAATGCAGGTCCCGGACATGTACTTGATGCCATGAAGCTGGCCGGGAAGAACGGTCACGATCCTCTTAAATGGGAAGATAATGTGGCTCTCTGGATGCTTAAAAAATCCGAACCCCGGTACTATAACGACAAGGATGTAAAAAACGGCTATTTCAGGGGCAGGGAATCAGTGGCTTTTGTCAATGAGATACTGAACAGATACCAGCATTATACAAACATCATTCAGTGATCCTGCAACGCCGGCGATCATTTTCCCGGTTTTACCTTTCAACCTGTTTCTGAAGGATCAGTCGTATCTGATAGCCTTCACCGGATTTATCCTGCTTATAAGCTGTGACGGGATCAGCAGCATCAGGATTATGGCGGCCATAGTCCCTGCATTTAGCAGAATAATGTGCATTAAATCGATGTTAACGGGCACCGTCTTCAGGTAATATGATGAAGGATCGAGACTTATCAATCCTGTTTTAAGCTGAAGAAGGGCAAGCCCCAGACCGGCTATGTTACCCCACAGGAGTCCTTTGCCCGTAAGCCAGGCTGCCTGGTACAGGAACACCTTCCTTATGAGCCTGTCGCCCGATCCGAGGGCCTTCAGTACTCCAATCATATTTGTTCTTTCAAGGATAAGGATCAGCAGACCCGAAATCATATTAAACCCTGCAACAATCAGCATAAGCACGATTATAACAATCACATTCAGGTCCTGAAAATTAAGCCAGTCAAAAATCTGGGGATACTTGAGCCTTATATTGGTTACCTTGAATCCCGGGTCGTTTTCGGAGATTCTGTAGCCTATGGCGTCTCTCACCAAAAACGACATCTCATCCATACTGTCGAAATCGTCTATGAAGATCTCGTAGCCCGACACCTGGTCGTCATCCCAGCCATTCAGCCGCTTTATATGCCCAATGTCGCAGAACACATACATCTTATCAAATTCCTCGAGACTTGTCTCGTAAATGCCGCTTATTGTAAAGCGTCTGCTCCTGGGCGGATCCTGAACAAAATGCATGGCAAAGGAATCTCCGGTCCGGAGCTTAAGCATGTCTGAGATCTTTCGTGAGATGATGACCTCATTGGTCCGGCCTGTATCTGCTACCGTAAATACCGAGCCGTCGACAACGTTGCTCCTGAAGTAGTTCCAGTCGAAGTCGCTGCCCACGCCCTTGAGCACCACTCCCTGAATGTCATTGTCGGTCTTTATGATCCCTGCTTTGGTGGCATATACCTGGATATGCCTTATTCCGGGGATCCTGCGTATCTCCGGAATAAAAGACTGGTTTTCGCTTATGGGAGCTGTCTCAAATGAGATATTCGAATCGAAATTTACTATCTGGATATGCGATCCGAAGCCGACTACCTTTTCCCTTATCTCCTGCTTGAATCCGGTAAGTATGGAGACAGCCAGTATCATAACAGCCAGTCCGGTTGCAATGCCGATAATGGCAATTACATTTATGGGGCGCGAAAACGAGGTCCCCTGCCGGCGCTCTTTTATAAGCCGCTTTGCTATGAAATATGGAAGATCCATCGATAGTCTATACTGTCAGGCTCAAAATTAATAAAATATTCCTGCTTTCTGTCTTCCCGTTCCGGGCTATGAAGATAAGCAGCGGATATATATCGGGCCTGTGGCTTCAGGCCGACGTACAGGGATAGGATAGTGTCGTGGAAATTATTAGTTTTACTTTTATTAACGGTATGATAAATGAAGTTAAGATCACTCATTTTGTTCCTGTTTATTCTGCCGGCATTTTCGTATGCCTGCAGTGCCTCCGGCGGCAAGCTGCTTACCGGAGCGGAGCAGCCTGCACTGTATGTTCCGCTTCTGCAGGGGAAGGCGGTTGCCATAGTAGCCAACCAGACATCAATGGTTGGTGATGTTCATATTGTCGATTTTCTTATGGACAGGAAGGTTAATCCTGCTGGTCTCAGGGCCATCTTTGCTGCTGAGCACGGATACCGTGATCTGGCTTCCGACGGAGATCTGATATCTGATTCAACAGATCCTTCCACGGGGCTGCCCGTGATAAGTCTGTACGGCAACCACAGAAAGCCTTTACCCGAAGATCTGAAGGGTATAGATATTGTGATATTCGATATCCAGGATGTAGGAGTCAGGTTCTATACCTATATTTCAACCTTGTCGTATCTTATGGAAGCATGTGCTGAGAATAATGTTAAGTGCATTGTGCTTGACCGGCCCAATCCCAACGGATTTTATGTCGACGGGAACATACCAGATACGGCCTGGAGTTCATTTGTTTGTCTTCACCCTGTTCCTGTGGTTCACGGGATGACGGTTGGGGAATATGCTCTCATGGTTAACGGCGAAGGATGGTTAAGCGGAGGGATTAAGTGTGATCTGACAGTTATAAGGTGTGCCAACTACACCCACCAGACCTTTTATGAACTTCCGGTTAAGCCTTCACCCAACCTTCCTGACCAGACCTCTGTATATCTGTATCCTTCCCTTTGTCTCTTTGAGGGGACCAATATATCACTGGGCAGGGGAACCGAATTTCCTTTTAAGGTTTACGGCTCACCGCTTCTTCCCGACAGGGGATTCAGTTTTACTCCTCAAAGCATGCAGGGATCGGCGAATCCTCCTCTCAAGGGTCTAAGGTGTTACGGCACCGACCTGAGGAATGCGCTCAGCACGGGTGTGGTGCCAGGGCCGAAGATAAACCTGGGATGGCTCCTTGAGGCCTACAGGGAATATCCGGCCAAAGATGGGTTTTTCTTGAAGTATTTTGATGTCCTTGCAGGAGGTCCCCTGCTGCGGGAGCAGATTATAAGCGGTATGACTGAAAATGAGATAAGGGAGACCTGGAAGGAAGGGCTCAGCAGATTTATGGGAATAAGGTCCCGGTATCTGTTATATGATTAGCAGGGAGCAGCGTTGCCGCAGCAGGTCATTTCTTTATTTTGCTTCCCAGGCTCTCAAGTTTGTTGAACGACAGCATAAGGCCGCGTATAACAGCTGAACTGAGTCCCTGGTGCTCCATCTCATTAAGTCCCGAAATAGTGATCCCCTGAGGAGTAGTAACCTTGTCGATCTCCATCTCGGGATGATTAGATGTTTCAATGATAAGCCGGGCAGCGCCTTTTACTGTCTGCGATGTTATAAGCTGCGACATCTCTGAGTTGAATCCTATCTCAATGCCTCCCTGCGACATGGCACGTATGAACCTGAGGGCAAAGGCTGTTCCGCAGGCTCCGATAACAGTGGCAGCTCCCATAAGATCCTCCTGTATGATGGCTGTCTTTCCCATTTTATCGAAGACCGAAACCACTTTCTCTTCATGTTCGGGGAGGGTGTTTCTGAAGGCTATGCAGGTCATCGACTCACATATCTCAAGGGCTGTGTTGGGCATGATTCTGACAAGGGGCACTTTCCCGAAATAGGACTCGATTTCGCGGAACGATATTCCTGTGACTGTTGAAAGAATTATATGGGAGGGGCTGATAGCCTCCTTTATCTCTTCAGCAAGGTCGCCGAACTGCTGGGGTTTTACCGACATAATGACTACGTCAGCATTCCTTACAGCATCGAGGCTGTTGGCTGATGACCTGAATCCCAGACCAAGCAGATGGCTGATACGCGATTCGCGCTTGTCAGTGACAATTATTTCCGATTTGTCGAATTGTTTTGAAGCTACGAGACCTTTTGCCAGTGAGGTGCCTAGATTACCGCCTCCGAGGACGGCTATTTTTATATTCTTCATTTACGAATCTGATTTTGATCCGCAAGATATATAAAATGGTCCTAATTCAGCACCTTCCGGGGTAGACTTTCAATGCTTCGGCAAGTGTTTCCATCGCATTTCTGAGATCGGAGGTATTAAGTACATAGGCTATCCTTACCTCGTTCTTCCCCAGTCCTGGTGTATGATAGAAGCCTGAAGCCGGAGCCAGCATCACGGTCTGGTTCCTGTATTCGAATTTCTCGAGCAGCCACTGGGCAAACTTATCCGAATCGTCGACAGGCAGCCTGACTACAGCATAAAATGCACCTTTGGGTTTCGGGCAGTATACTCCGGGCATAAGGTTGAGAGCCTCGACCATGAAGTTACGTCTTGCCGTATATTCCATGTTTACCTCATGGAAATATCCGGGAGGAGTGTCTATTGAAGCCTCTCCGGCTATCTGGCCGAATCCGGGAGGAGAGAGCCTTGCCTGGGCAAACCTGAGGGCCGTTGAAATGACGTCTCTGTTCCTTGATACCAGTGCTCCTATCCTTACACCGCATTCACTGTAGCGTTTCGATACTGAATCAAGCATTATCACGTTCTGTTCGATGCCCTTTATCTTCATCATTGAAAAATGTTCAGCTCCGTCGTAACAGAACTCCCTGTACGACTCATCGGAGAGAAGAAAAAGGTCGTGCTTCCTGGCGATCTCGCCCAGCTGAAGCAGTTCTTCGCGCGAATAAAGGTATCCTGTCGGGTTGTTGGGATTGCAAAGTATTATTGCCTCGGTAAGCGAAGTGATCTTCTTTTCGATTTCACTTACAGGAGGGAGGGCAAAGTCGTCAGTTATATATGAAGTAACCGGTACAATATTCACTCCGGCAGCAACGGCAAATCCATTGTAGTTGGCATAGAAAGGCTCGGGGGTAATAACTTCACTACCCACGTTGACACACGACATAAGGGTAAAGAGAATAGCCTCGGATCCTCCTGTGGTTATAAGCATCTCATTATGGTCAACATCAATGCCAAGGCCCTGATAGAACTTCGCAAGCTTCCTCCTGTATGATTCATTGCCCGCCGAATGGCTGTATTCAATAACCTTAAGGTCGAGGTTACGGACAGCGTTAAGAGCCACTTCCGGCGTAGGTATATCGGGCTGGCCTATGTTTAGGTGGTAAACCTTTATCCCCTTTTTCTTGGCTTCTTCTGCAAAGGGGACAAGCTTTCTGATGGGAGAAGCCGGCATCAGTTTACCCTTTTCGGATATGGATGGCATGGCGTTTTCTTTCTTTACTCTTAAATATTTAATTTCCTGACAAAAATATGCAAATATAACCAGTGTGATTATGATTTATCCCATAATACAAAAATTTTGATGTTGCACCAGGGTCAGGACCGGTTGTCTGAAAGGGTCTGGTACTTCTGCCCGGAGCAGGTGATGTTTTACATTGATTATAGCAGACCGTGTTTTCTGAAATATGCCGGGGCCTGGGTGCGGCCATATAATAAACTGGTACCTCGTTTAAGTAATTTTCATATTTTTGCATTTCTGATTTCTAACATAGTATTTTCATTACAATGGATATTCCTTCGAGATACGAGCCTGGCAGGACCGAGGACAAATGGTACAGATACTGGATGGATAACGGGTTTTTCCGCAGTGTCCCTGATGAAAGGGAGCCCTTCACCATAGTAATCCCTCCGCCAAACGTAACCGGGGTACTTCATATGGGCCATATGCTTAACAACACCATTCAGGATGTTCTTATCCGCCGGGCAAGGATGCTGGGTAAAAATGCCTGCTGGGTTCCGGGCACCGATCATGCATCCATAGCCACAGAAGCAAAGGTGGTAGCAAAGCTGAAGGCTGAAGGTATAGAGAAAAAGAATCTTACGCGCAACGAATTTCTTGAACATGCATGGGAATGGACTGAGAAGCATGGAGGCATTATTCTTGAACAGCTTAAGAAACTTGGAGCTTCATGCGACTGGGAAAGAACCCTCTTCACCATGGATGAAAAGAGATATGATTCTGTTATAAAAGTCTTTGTTGACTTACATAGTAAAGGATTGATATACAGAGGAGTGAGGATGGTTAACTGGGATCCTGAGGCAAAGACAGCTGTCTCTGACGAAGAGGTAAATTATA
>CAZXSW010000057.1:0-2591 GCA_964642615.1 uncultured Rikenellaceae bacterium
CCTGTTTAAGGAAATTCATGATCTTGTCTATGTAAGGCCCGAATCATTCAAGCCGTCAGAAACCAAGAACATAGCAATTGAGATTGAGAGGATCAACTCCCTTTTTGTAAAAGAAGGAAAGGGTTATGTGCTTATAGGACCCGGCCGGTGGGGCTCCACCGATCCCTGGCTCGGTATACCTGTAAAATGGCCGCAGATCTCGGCAGCACGCCTAATTGTGGAAGCGGGTCTGAAGAACTACAGGATCGATCCCAGCCAGGGGACACATTTCTTTCAGAACCTGATATCGTTCCGTGTCGGATATTTTACATTAAACCCGTATATCAACGAAGGGTATTATGATGTCGGTTTTCTTGACAGGCTGGAAGCTGTATATCAGGACAGGTTCATAAGGCATGTCAGGTTTAGTGAGCCGCTCAGTATAATGATAGACGGCAGGAAACGTTTGGGAGTGATTTACAAACCAGATAAAGGTATTTAACCGGCATGAGCCTGATCGACAATCACATCTCCGTTAATCTTCCGTACCAGACCCTGAAGAACGGAGCCGGGTCCCACCTCAGTAAATGACAATGCTCCGGCAGCTATCATGTTCCTGATGCTCTGGGTCCACCTTACGGGTGAGGTCAGCTGCAACACCAGATTCTCCCTTATTGCTTCCGGGTCTGTTGAGGGGCGGGCATTCACGTTCTGGTATACCTGACAAACAGGTCGGGAGAAGGTGGTATCGCTTATAGCCTTCTCGAGTTCTTTCCGGGCTGGCTCCATCAGGGGGGAATGGAAGGCACCACCGACTGCAAGTTTCAAAGCCCGTTTTGCTCCCTTCTCCTTAAGGATACCAATGGCAAGGTCGATGCTTTCGATGCTTCCCGATATAACTACCTGGCCGGGGCTGTTGTAGTTTGCAGGAACTACAGTTCCGGGAACGGTACTGCATACTTCTTCAACCACGGCATCATCTAGTCCGATAATGGCTGCCATCGTTGAAGGAGCAATATCGCAGGCCTTCTGCATTGCAAGAGCTCTCTTTGAAACAAGTATCAGTCCATCCTCAAAAGACAGCGCTCCTGCTGCCACGAGGGCTGAAAACTCACCCAGCGAATGACCTGCAACCATTTCAGGACTAAACCTTTCTCCCAATACCTCAGCAAGGATTACCGAATGAAGGAATACGGCAGGCTGCGTTACCCTTGTCTGCTTAAGGTCTTCATCGGAACCCTCGAACATAAGTTTTGTTATAGCAAAACCGAGGAGGGAATCAGCCCTGTTAAAAAGGTCCCTGGCAATTTTGTGGTAAGCGTAAAGATCTTTTCCCATACCGGGGAACTGGGCCCCTTGTCCCGGGAATACAAAAGCTTTCATAACAAGTTGTTTGAATGGAATTTATATTGCTGACATTCAAAAATACAATTCTCTACTCAAAAGGGTCAGTATACCCCCGGGTTTTAGTGAAGCTTTGATCCGATAAGGTGAACAAATTCCTCGCGGGTCTGAAGGTTACTAAGAAAGATTCCTGTAAAGGCAGAGGTGGTGGTTACTGAATTCTGTTTCTGTACCCCCCTTATCTGCATGCACATATGCTGGGCTTCAATAACCACTGCCACTCCCAGCGGATTAAGACATTCCTGAATGCAGTTCCTTATCTGGGTTGTGAGTCGTTCCTGTACCTGAAGCCTCCTGGAGAAAGCTTCGACAACGCGGGCTATCTTGCTCAGACCGGTTATATGACCATCGGGGATATATGCAACATGTGCTTTCCCGAAGAAGGGCAGCATATGGTGTTCGCACATGGAGTAAAGGTCGATGTCCTTGACAAGGACCATCTGTTTGTATTCCTCTTTGAATTTGGCCGAATTAATAATCTCGCAGGGATTCTGGTTATAACCCATCATCAGGAAGTTAAGCGCCTTGGCAACCCTGACGGGAGTGTTCTTAAGCCCCTCTCTCTCGGGATCTTCTCCAATGAGTTTCAGCACTCTGTAGTAGATATCTGAAAGCTCTTTAATGTTTTCCTCATTCCAGGTTTCTATACGGTTATAACCGTTTGTCCCTGTTACATAGCCTGAGCCGCAATTGGCATTTTCATCGTTTTCAGCCATAGTATTCAACAGAATTATTTTCAGTTTCTTCTATTTTTATGCAGTGCAGGAAAGCTCCTGCTTCCTCAACAGGGGGGCGGAGCACGTTCCATACTGAGACTGCAAGGTTCTCGGTGGTGGCTATTTTGCCACTCATAAAATCAACTTCTGTATTAAGGTTCCTGTGATCTATCTTGTCGATGACATGGTCCCTGATGATCTTTTTGAGGTCATTCATGTTCATCACAAACCCGTTTTCTCCGGATATTTCACCTCTGATGGTTACATACAATACATAATTGTGCCCATGCCAGTTAGGATTCGAACATTTGCCGAACACCTTCATGTTTTCTTCGTCGGACCATTCCTTTCTGAACATTCTGTGGGCTGCAGAGAACCTTTCACGCCGGGTCAGGTAGATCATTGTGTACTTATTAATTAGACGTACTCTGCGGCAAATTTGATTTATTTAATTCATAAAAGCAATATATTTACAAGGTTCTTTTTTTAAAA
>CAZXSW010000057.1:2691-11468 GCA_964642615.1 uncultured Rikenellaceae bacterium
ACTAAATTTAATCCTGATATCGAGACAATGGAAGGTGCCGCTTTTTTCTATATTTGTGCAAGGGAAAAAGTGCCTTTTTTGGCTTTCAGGGCGATCTCAAACAGGATAGAGATAAGGGACAGGAGCAGATGGAATATCCCTCTTGCCCTTGACAACCTTGAGACTACACTGGTTGAATTCATTAAATCACTTTAGTAAGTATGAACCCCATATGTAGTGCATACACAAATGAACATGGATATTATTTTATTATATGGGTTCTCCCGACTCAGACGGGAGGCTATCTGATCGTTAAATAGAAATTATATAATGATGAAACTGACATTGGGTTTCTCCCCATGTCCTAACGATACATTCATCTTTGATGCAATGGTACATGGGAGAATTGATACAGAGGGGCTGGAGTTTGATTATTTTCTTGCTGATGTCGAAGAACTTAACAGGAAAGCTTTCGCATCTGAGATAGATATTACGAAAATAAGCTATCATGCTTTTGCCTATGCGGCCAGCGATTACAGGATACTCGATTCGGGATCGGCTCTTGGTCATAAAAACGGACCTCTGCTTGTCGGCAGGAAGAAGACAGGCAGTAAAAAACTTGAGAGTTCAAGGATTGCTATACCAGGAAAATATACTACAGCAAACCTCCTTCTTGGGATAGCCTTGCCAGGAGCCCGGAACAAAACTGAGTATCTCTTTTCGGATATTGCAGATGCAGTGCTTGACGACAGGGCGGATGTGGGACTTATAATTCACGAGACAAGGTTCACATATCCTGAGAAAGGCCTTGTCATGATACTCGACCTTGGTGAATACTGGGAGAAGATGACCAGGCTTCCAATACCTCTGGGAGCCATTGTAATAAATCGCAGGGTTCCGGTTGATATTGCACTGAAGGTGAACAGGATAATCAGGAAGAGCATTGAGTTTGCCTATGATAATTCTGATCTGTCTTTTGATTTTGTCCAGTCACACGCCCGTGAGATGGACAGCAGCGTAATGAACAGCCACATAAAACTGTTTGTTAACAATTACTCGGTTGACCTTGGGAAAAAAGGAAGAAAGGCTGTAACCGAATTATTCAGGATTGCCTCGCTTAAAGGTATAATACCGGAAGTTCCGGCAGACATTTTTCTGACCTGAACACGACCCTTTTTCCGGATGAATTGATTAAATTTGATGGTGATGCAGATTGCTGTGAAAAAGCAGCTACTATTAATTTAAATCAGATGTCATGATGTTTAAATTGCCAGAATTAAATTACGGATTAAGTGATCTTGCTCCCGTAATCAGCCAGGAAACCCTTGAGTTCCATTACGGAAAACATCATCAGGCCTATGTAAATAACCTGAACGGACTAATTCCGGGTACCGAATTTGAAAATGCTGATCTTGAGGCTATTGTGCTTAAAGCAGAGGGAGGTATTTTCAATAACGGAGCCCAGGTCTGGAATCACTCCTTCTATTTCGCCTCCTTTTCGCCCGATGGCCCCAGGGTCCCCTCAGGTGTATTGGCTGGAGCAATAGACAGTTCTTTCGGCTCCTTTGATGCTTTCAAAGAGCAGTTCTCGAAGGCAGCGGCCACTCTTTTCGGTTCAGGATGGGCATGGTTGGTAGCTGATACGGATGGTACCCTGAGAATTGTCCAGGAAGCTAACGCAGGCAACCCACTGCTTAAAGGCCTTAAACCCATTCTTACATGCGATGTATGGGAACACGCCTACTACATTGACTACCGTAACAGACGTCCTGATTACATAAAAGCTTTCTGGGATATCCTTGACTGGGATGTTATAGGAAAGAGGTATTGAATTACTTAAAAGGTCTCAGGTAATGGTCATCTGTTAAAGCAGGTGGCTGTCCTTTCTGACCGGCAAAAGGATGGGCCGGTCGCAGATCCCCGGCCGGTGGTCAATACCGGTTATTATTTGATTTCTTCTTTACGCAATTATTTATTAGATTGCGGAGAAAAACTTTTTGTATTATGGTAAGAAAGATTATTCCGGTCACGTTCTTTGTCATGATTTCCGTGATGGCCGGTGGTCAGCATGGAAAGGTCATTGACCGTATCATTGAAACAGGTAAGACAGATAACCGGACCATGGATCATCTTGATGTTATAAGTAACCGTTTCGGGGGAAGGCTTTCTGGTTCGGATGCCTATGAGAATGCAGCGTTGTGGTGCGCTTCACAATTCAGTAAGTGGGGGATGGAGGTGATAATGGACGAAGCCGGTTCGGTGCCCGTGGGCTTCAACAGGGGTCCCTGGTTCGGAAGACTCCTGTCTGACAATGGCATGGCACTCCATTTTGCCACTCCTTCCTATACCTCGGGTACTAAAGGCGTTCAGAGGGGACATGTGCTCATTGAGCCGAAAACTGCAGCCGAATTCAACAGTATGAAGGGGGCATTGAAGGGAGCCTGGGTACTCATTGGAGGAAAGAATAACGGGATGCCCATTGATAATTCTGCTGCAGGAGATTCGCTGCGGGCTGCCATAATAGTTTATAACGATTCAATAAGAAAGGTAAACCAGGAGATAACAAGGGTAAACAATCAGAATCCGCTTCAACCACCAGGGGCTCTGCTGCCCCTCAGGGAAGAACCGGCTCTTTTCTACCGTGGGATGGTTGAGGCAGGAATCCTTGGTATAATCCAGTCGTCGGAGGTGCCTGTAAGGGCCCTGTACGACAGGAAGAATCTGGACAGGCTTGACTTTGAAAACCTTCCCGGGGTCTGTGATATCAAGCTCGATGAAAGCCAGTATGCGATAATCGAAAAGATGACAAGGGAGAGACGATATTTCCTGCTTGAGTTTGATATCCGAAATCATTTCAAGCCGGGGCCCGTTCCCTATCACAACGTCATTGGAGTGATAAAGGGAAAGAAGTATCCAGAAGAATATGTGATGATAGGTGCTCATCTGGATGCCTATGACGTGGCAACGGGAGGTGTTGATGACGGTTCTGGAGTGTCACCGGTTATGGAGGCGGCAAGGCTTATTATGAACGCAGGTGGCAGACCTGAACGGACCATCCTGGTATGCCTGTGGGCAGCTGAGGAATACGGTCTTTACGGCTCTAAACACTGGGTTGAGGCTAACAAAGACAAGCTTCCGCGCATTTCCAACTATTTCAACCGCGACGGAGGACCTACAGTAGCCACGGGTGTTACTGTTCCTGAAGCCATGTACAACGATTTTATCAAGGTTGCCGAACCTTTAAATGGTGTCAACCCCGATTTTCCGTTCAAGGTAAGCATGAACACCAGTCCTCCCCGTCCAAGGCCGGTAACCGCAGGAGGCTCAGATCATGCCTGGTTTGCAATTAACGGTGTTCCCACTATATCCTTCGACATCCCCGATGTGAAGGGTTATAACTTTAACTACGGGGAGATATGGCATACCGAGAATGATTTATATAATAAAAGTATAAGAGAGTACCAGGAACATACTGCCATAGTTACTGCAGTGGTAGCATATGGACTGGCAAACCTCGACCACCTGTTGCCGCGCGAAGGCCTTTATGAAGAACAGGGGGAAAAGAAATAAATGTTTAAAAAATATTACCATGAATTTCAGGGAATTGGTTCTGGAAACACGCTCTTGCAGACGTTTTGATGAAAGTGCTGCTATTGAGAGGAAGGTCCTGGAAGACCTTGTTGATCTGGCAAGGCTGTCGCCTTCAGGGTCAAACCGGCAACCACTTAAATACCTTTTGTTTTCAACTCCCGGAGAATGCCACAGAGTCTTTCCGGCCCTGGCCTGGGCTGCTTATCTGAAAGACTGGGGTGGTCCAGCTGAAGGCGAAAGGCCGACGGGTTATATAGTAATACTTGGCGACAAACTGGTGGCTGAGGGTTTCGGAGTTGATCATGGCATTGCTGCCCGGACGATATTGCTGGGGGCAACGGAGGCAGGATTGGCAGGGTGTATAATTGCATCTGTAAAACATGCACAGCTCAGAAACGAGTTCTCCATACCTGAACAATATGAAATATTGCTTGTGCTTGCATTGGGAAAGAAGGCGGAGAACATTGAAATTGATGAGGTTAAAAATGATGATATAAGGTACTGGAGGGATGAGGAAGGAAGACACCATGTTCCCAAGAGGGCACTTGATGATTTAATCCTTAATCTCTGATTGTTATTTTTTTTGTGATGAAACATTTATTTACGGCGTTAGTCCTTTCATTAATCAGTCTGTTATCACTCTCTGGTCAGAATATCGGGGCTGATGATGCACTGATCCGTATCAACGGAATAGTGATGGATGCCCTGACCATGGAACCATTGTCCGGATCGGGGATAGCCGTGGGTAAGCGGTATTATTCAGCCGCTGATGAAGAGGGGAGGTTCTCATTAAGGATCAGCAGGATGGATACTCTTATCTTTAGCGTGGTCGGTTACAAGCCGGCAGTTTTTGTAGTGAGTGATACTCTCAGGGGGAGAGAGTTCAATGCAGGGATCTACCTTCATTCGGATACTCTCTCAATAGGGGAGGTGATTATTATTCCCAGGCTGGCAGGACTTAAAAGAGAGCTTTTGAAACCGGCTTCATCGCCTGATCCCCAGACCGAGAATGCCAGATATAATCTTGCTGTTTCGGCATATCAGGGTAAGGTAGGACAGGTAGATCTTGGCGATCCGGCTTCGAACTACGAGATATTGCGCCAGAAGCAGAGCGTGGAAGCCTATGAAAAAGGAGGAATCCCTTCCGACCGGATACTTGGCCTGAGTCCTTTCATGATTATTCCTGCCGCCTATCTGCTCCTTAACGGTCTGCCTGAAAAGCCGCCGGCTATGATACCCGACCTGACAGCCAGTGAGATAGACCAGATTAATAAGAGATACCTGGAGAACCTTAAAAGAAAGGATCCCTGAATAAGGGTTCAATCTGCGAGTATAGGTTAAGAAGACAAGTGTCTATCCTTTGTAGAAAATAGCTTTGATTATATGACTGGCTATTTTGGGATTTTCTTTAAGACGGCGGGTCGAATAGCCAAACCACTTCTTTCCAAAAGGTACATAGACTCTCATATTGTGGCCATCCCTTACAATGCTTTCCCTTAACCCCGGTGTGACTCCGTAGAGCATCTGGAATTCGTACATGTCGGCCGGAACATTGTGGGCTTTTAATAGTCTGTAAGCTCCGTCAATAAGGAACTTGTCGTGGGTGGCAATCCCGACATAGATCCTGTTCTTAAGGCAATACTCAAGATCTTCAAGAAAATGCTGGTTTATCTCTTCATATTTTTTAAAAGAGATGGATTCGGATTCGATGTATATTCCCTTACAAAGCCTGAAATTCAGGGGATGCTCCTTATTGTTCATCGGGGCCAATGCCCTTATGTCATCGAAGGTACGCCTGAGATAGGCCTGAACCACCAGTCCTGTATTTGCAGGAAACTCCCCATGCAGTCTTCTGAATAGCTCTATCTCGAGGTCGGTACATGGAGAATCCTCCATGTCGATCCTTACAAAGTTGTCGAACGAGGCTGCCCTTACAACTATCTCCCTGATAAGCTCATAACACTTTTCCTTATCAATGAGAAGACCAAAGCTGGTCGGTTTAAGTGAGTAGTTTCCGTTTATGCCTGCAGCTTCCGTGGTGTCAATGAGCCTGAGATATTCTTTCTTGTTCTCTTCAGCTTCTTCAAGGCTTGTTATGAATTCCCCGAGGACATCAAGAGTGACCCTGATCTTCCTGCTGTTAAGTTCGCGCGAAACCCTCAGGGCATCTTCAATGGTTTCTCCTGAGATATAGGATTTTGAAAAGATCCAGATAAATTTCTTCGGGAAGTAGGGAAGAATGGAAGCAATCAACCTGTTAAACATCGGATTCCGGCTTTAAAATATATGGTTAATAAGGATTTGGTTCACTAAAATTAAGGATGTCTTTCTGAAATGCTAAGAAAATTCATCCTAAATCGTAATTAAATGACCTTTGTCACGTATAAGAGATGATTTAAGACAGATTTTTTTTTAAACTTGATGAAAATTTCTCATTGGATGCAACCATTTCTACTGTCTGATGGTCTATCCGATGTCCCCGGTTTATGACAAACGACCAGCAAATAATAGAGGGATGTGCAGGTCATAACAGGAAGGCGCAACAGATTCTGTATGATAGGTATTCGCGCTTACTGTTTGGCATATGTCTGAGGTATGCTTCATGCAGGGCAGAAGCGGAGGATATTCTGCAGGAGTGTTTTCTTAAGATATATTTCAGCATAGGCGACTATTCCGGGACAGGTTCATTTACAGGATGGATGAGAAGGATTGCAGTTAATACAGCAATTACTTTTTATCATAAGAATCTGAAGTTCAGGCATTATGTTGATATTGACGAATATGTTACCACTGAGACGGGAAATGCAGGTTTTGAAGAAGACCTTTTTACTTCTGATGAGCTTTACGGGATCCTAAACGATCTGCCCGCCGGGTACAGGATGATTTTTAATATGTATGCTATTGAAGGATATAAACATAAAGAGATAGCTGCCATGCTGGGCATCGATACAAATACATCAAAATCGCAGTACAGCAGGGCCAGGGCAGCCATAAGAGAAAAGCTTGAGGTACTACGCAGGCTGAAGGATAAGTACGGTGAATAGAAATGGTTAAAATTGAGAAGTGAAGGAACACAAGGCAGATATGGATATTGATGACCTTTTCAGAAAGCTTGAAGAAACAGGTGCTGATCCCTCACCGGAATCAGGCAGCCTTCTTATGAGAAAGCTTGCTGTAAGGGAGTTTCTGCGTTTTAACCCCTCCCGCTTCAACATTTATTATGCAGGTCTTATAGCAGTTTTCTCTGCTGCTGCCCTTTATATGCTTATGGGTGCCATGATGACTGCTGATCAGGATGGCAGTACGGGGTTGCCTCAAACAGAGGCAGTGTCTGACACTCTTGTTATTCAGGCCGCGACACCGGTTTTCTCTGCTCATACTGAAGTCCAGCCTGCTTCAGTGAAGACAGCGGAACACGACCAGCGGTCAATGGTCAGCCAGCCTTCCGGGGAAGTAATGGCAACTAATGCTGTTAAGGGGATCACTGGCCGGCAGGTAAATAATATCCCGGAAACAACCGAAAAAAGGATATTGGAAAGTCCGGCTCTTTATAAATCAGATCCAGCTGCAAAGGGACTCCGGTCGGGTTCGTTAGTGCCGGGGCTGTTTATAAAGACCTCAGTGAATTCGGGTTGTGTTCCTCTTAAGGTAAGATTCTCAGTCAGCAATGCTGAAGCTGAATCCGTTACCTGGTCGTTTGGTGACGGGGGGACCTCCATTAAAGAGGATACCGAATGGGTTTACATGACAGAAGGAGAATTCAGCGTTGTACTGACCCTGTTCTTCAGTGACGGAACAAAGATTACTGAAACGTCTGTGATATCTGTTTACCCGAAGCCGGCAGCACATTTTGAAATATTACCAGTAAACCCTGTAATCCCTGACGATGAGATAAGATTTGTTAACTATTCATCGGGTGCTGTAAGCTATAAATGGGATTTTGGTGATGGAGGCAGCTCGGTACTATTTTCGCCTGCCCACAGGTACAGGTCTTTTGGTACTTTTGATATTACTCTTACGGCCACCTCTGATAAGGGATGCAGCGATACCCTTACCATAAGTGATGCCTTTGGAAACACAGGTTATTTCATTGATTTCCCTAATGCCTTCATACCCAACACCGGCGGACCATCTGACGGGCACTATTCATGGAGCAGTGATGAGATGGCCCGCATTTTCCACCCTGAATTTTCAGGTGTTACTGAATACAGCCTCAGGATCTTCAGCAAAGCCGGGATACTGGTTTTTGAGACTTCTGATATCCATACCGGTTGGGACGGCTATTACAATGGCCGCTTAAGCAGTCCGGGAGTCTATGTATGGAAAGTGAGCGGAGCCTTCGCAAATGGTGAGCCTTTTGCAAAAACCGGCGACCTGATTCTTATCAGGAATGATTTCCGTTGAGATACCGCATTTTTTCCTGAAAAAATCAACCTGTCCGTAATTTTGTTTATAAATGATGTCACTTTTTGAACAAAATTCCGTTTAATAATTAAAGTTATTGAATGCAATTGACTATTTTCGTCGTACTAACCTAAAACAGTGTCTGTTTTGCTGAAGAGGATATCACATATCTTGTTTGCTTTGATTTTATTTTCTTCTGAGAGTTTTAGTCAGGACCCCACTTTCTCGCAATTCTATGCCAACCCTCTTTATCTCGCACCTTCATTTGCCGGGGCCACCGAGGATTACAGGTTCTCGATGCACTACAGAAATCAATGGCCTGAAGTGCCCGGTGTTTTCCATACCTACAGCATTTCTTTTGACAAGGCCCTTGTCGACTTCAACTCAGGGATAGGGGTTCTTGCAACTTATGATGTTGCCGGTTCAGGAGATCTGAGTACAACTAATATAGGATTGCTTTATTCATATGACATTAATATTAACGAGGACTGGCATATAAGGCCTGGAGTGAATTTTAAGTTCTCCTATCTTGGATTAAATATTTACAAACTTGTATTCAACAGCCAGATGACCGGAAGCGGAACAGTACCATCCATTTACCCTCCTCCTTTTGATAATGTGGCAGATGTCGATTTTGCTACATCAGCTATAGTATATAATGACCGGTTCTGGGGTGGTTTTACACTTGACCATCTCCTTAAGCCAAAACAATCATTTTACGGTGAAGAAGCAACCCTGCCTGTTAAGGTCAATTTCTTCGGAGGGTTACAGATAATGCGCCATACAAGGCTCAGACAGAAGAT
>CAZXSW010000058.1:0-1914 GCA_964642615.1 uncultured Rikenellaceae bacterium
AAAAAAGTGTCAGCTCACGTGACCTCCTTTATTGATGCCGATGTAACACGGATAGTGACCTGGAGAAACAGCATAAAGGATAAGTTCCAGGCTACTGAAGGCCAGAAGCTTACACTCACCCCTATCTTTATCGACGCTGCCGCCAGGGCCTTATACGACTTCCCGATGATTAACGTATCAGTCGACGGGTACAAAATAATAATGAAGAAGAATATCAACATCGGTATGGCAACCGCCCTGCCCGACGGCAACCTTATTGTTCCGGTCATCAGAAATGCCAATGAAAAGAGTCTTACAGGACTTGCAAAAGCAGTCAACGACCTTGCCTCCAGGGCCAGAAGCAACAGGCTGAAGCCTGAGGAGATAAGTGGCGGTACTTTCACGGTTACCAACTTCGGAAGCTACAACAACCTCTCCGGAACTCCGGTCATCAATCAGCCGCAGGTGGCAATCCTGGGAACCGGTGCTGTGAGGAAGATGCCAGCTGTAATAGAAACCCCTGACGGAGACATGATTGGCATACGACATATAATGATACTGTCGCTCAGCTATGACCACAGGGTTGTTGACGGTGCCCTTGCAGGAAAATTCCTTAACAGGATCAAGGAGATACTTGAGAACTACAACACTGATGAATTTCTGAAATACTCTTAGCAAATACTGCGGGCAGATTACCTCTTAAAGGAATAAATCCCGGTCGCATCAATAATTGCTGCAACGCGGATATAAGGCAACATTACGAGAAAGTGACATCCCCTTAAGTCATTCATATAAACCTTGTCTTATGGCGTAACTGCAAATACTGCAACAGGCCGTAACATGCAATAATACCGGAAGAAAAATGACCTGAAAAGGCAATGGTTTCACTTTTTTAGTAAATTTGATACCAAATCTCATTATTATGGGCAGACAGGTATCATTTCTAATCATTCTCTGCTTTCTGACCCTGCTTATTTCCGCGCAGGAGACAGCCTCCCGGCAGGAAAGGTTTCTGGAAGCGGAGTATTTCTTTATGAATGAGGACTACGGTGATGCACTTCCCGTTTACCTGCAGCTCCTGAATGAGATGCCTGAGAATGCTAACCTTGCATACCGGGCAGGGGCCTGTTACCTTAACATACCGGGGAAAAAGAACCTTGCTGTTGGCTATCTCGAGGCTGCTGTCAGGAACATGTCGGCCAAGACAAAGGAGGGTTCGGTTCTTGAAAAGAACTCACCCTATGATGCTTTGTTTGAACTGGCGACAGCCTACAGAATAAACTATATGTTTGATAAGGCCAGGGAATGCTTTATAAGGTATTCTGAAACCCTTCTTCCGGACGACCGCGAGAACCTTGATTTCATAAGGAATGAGATTTTGGTTTGCGACAATGCCCGGCTTATGATGGATAATCCCGTTTCTTTCACTGAAGAAAATTTAGGATCTCCCATCAACACCCCTGATTCTGAATTTTACCCCGTTATATCTGCAGATGGAAGGTCGCTTGCCTACATGACTTCTGAAAAGTTCTACGACGCCATTATGTTTTCACGCCTCGAAAGAGGAAAATGGACAGTGCCTCAAAACATTACATCTGACCTTATGTCTGACGGAGATTTCTACATCTCGTGCCTGTCTTCAGACGGCAGGCAGTTGTTGCTTTCAAGGGACGACAACTATAACAGCGATATTTTCTTAAGCAGTTTTGACGGGACCACATGGAGTAAAGCTGTCGGACTTAACAGGAATATAAATACAAAATACTGGGAGTCGCATGCCTGCATAACTGAGGATGGGAACACTATGATCTTTGTTTCTGACAGACCAGGAGGCTTCGGAGGACTCGACCTTTACATCTCAGCGAAAGAGAACGGGGACTGGGGTGAGCCTGTCAACCTGGGTCCTGCTGTAAATACCCCTTTCAACGAGGACAG
>CAZXSW010000058.1:2014-11304 GCA_964642615.1 uncultured Rikenellaceae bacterium
CCGTGAGCAGTATTTAAAAAGTGTTATATTTGTTTAAATGATATTCTTCAGGGTGAAAACACACCGTCTGACATTATTACTTCTGTCCCTGGTGATTTTCTCTTTTTCCCTTACCGCTCAGAGCAAAGGAGAGAAAAAGAAAATTTTCGCCAGAGCCGAATCCCATTTCCTCTATGAGGAGTATGAACTGGCAAATCCCCTTTATCTGCTTCTCGACTCTCCCGATAACCTTAATATCCTTTACAAGATCGGCACGAGTTACGTTAACATCACCGGAGAAAAAGATAAGGCCATCCCCTACCTTCAGGCAGCCGTTGAAGATGCAGCCTATGATGCCAAAACCACTTCGTTCAGGGAAAAGAGAGCCCCTCTCGACGCATGGTTCTACCTTGGCAAAGCTTATCTGATCAACAACAATACAGAAGATGCCCTGGAGACTCTTACCAAATTCAGGCAACTGGCCATGGATGCCGAGGATAAGGGAGGGATGAAAAATGTGAATTATATCGACCAGCTCATCTCAGCCTGCCAGAATGCCATCGAGTTTGAAAAGTCACCTCTGGATATAACAAAACAGGATCTGGGTCCCGACTTCAGCCAGGGCTCCATAAACGACAATCCAGCAGTCAGCTTCGATGGTAATACAATAGCCTTTACCGAGCGCAGGGGTATCGTCAACGCTATTTTCGTTGCACGAAAGGTAAACGGTCTTTGGGAGACTCCCGTTGAGATAACCGGTACCATTGAAGCCGGAGAAGACTGTTCCACCTGTTCACTTAACAGTGACGGCACCGAACTCTTCCTCTACAAGAATGACGGATACGATGGAAACATCTTTTCATCAACCTTCACCAACGGCCGATGGAACCCCATCAAAAAGCTTAACAGGAACATAAACACACGCTTCTATGAATCTCACGCTGCCGTCTCTGCTGACGGCAACACCCTTTACTTCACAAGCAACAGGGAAGGTGGAAGCGGTGAACTTGACATCTGGTATTCTGTTAAGGATTTTTCGGGTGACTGGGGACCGGCAGTAAACCTTGGACCTGATGTTAACACCCCTTATAACGAAGATACTCCTTTCATAACCATAAGCGACTCGCTGCTTTATTTCTGCTCCGAAGGCCATATGAACATGGGAGGCTACGATATATTTGTAAGCAAACGTGAAGGTTCATCCTGGACTGAACCCCGCAATATAGGGTATCCTGTCAATACAACAGATGATGACAAATTCTTTCAGCCCTTCAATAACCACCTGAACGGATACTACTCCATGACTACTGACTACAAGCAGAAGGATATTTTCTATATCACCTTCAACAGCAATGTTCTGAGTCAGTACCCCGAAATAAGGGGGATCTTCAGCGTAAAGGATACTGCCATCTTCTTTGACGACAGGTATGCGGTTCATCTGCTTGACAGGATGACCGGCGACACCCTCGATACTGCCTATCCCAACAGGAATACCGGTCAGTATAACATGATAGTCAGACCGGGAGACTTCAGGCTTGTTTATTCAGGGGAAGGCTGCCTTAACACAATAATCGACACATCAGTTGTGGAAGCTTATCCCCCAAGGCTCATGACAATAAATGTTGAACTGGAGAAGGATCCTTCCTATGTACCTGAATACGACAAAATTGATCTAACCAAAATACCTGTTGTAGATGCGATCGATTCAAGTATTCTTATCCGCGACCTGCAGGTGAGGGATATAACTGAAAATGACTATCTGGACACAACTGTCCTTTACTATACGGTTCAGGTGATGGCTCTTTATAATCCTGTTGACATAAGCTATTTCAGGTATGTTTCCGACATAAAGGTTCTGTATAATGAAAATGACAGGTTCTACAGATATACAACAGGCATCTTTATGAACAAGGAAGAAGCCTATGCTCATAGGGATGACCTTATCAGAAAAGGATATCCCGACGATCTGTTCATCAAAAAAGTATCAAGAATCCCCGGTGAAAGGCCTGTATTGAACCAGAGGTTTTTTACAATTCAGCTAAAGGCAACCCGTGCACCTGTCGACCGTAATATCTTCAGGGGTTATGAGGGGGTGAGGGAAACCCGTGAAATAGACGGCTTGCATCATTATCTTTACGGAAGTTATCCGACTATTGAAGAAGCAAAAGCTGTGCTGGAAAAGATTGAAGAGGAGGAATTCAGTGATGCTTTCGTAAGAGAGATTAACATACTGATAGACAAATAGCATTTCAGGCTTTTTGTTTGTCCTGATTTAGATTTTTTAGCCTGGCCTTTGATCAGGATACAGTTATTTAGTTATTTAAACCTGTAATTACCATGAAACATCTCTACACCTACAGAAGGAGTATAGTGGTAGCCATTCTGTTAACGGGATTTGTTTCCCTCTTCTCCCAGGAAACAATCAAAACCGAGCTGATGAGAGCCCTTCAGCAGGCCGACATTTCTTTCTATAATGATCAGGATTATGAAAAAGCTGCCAGCCTTTATGAACCTATTTTTGAGGCCAGTCCTGACAACCATAACCTTGCAGCCAAACTGGGCATAAGCTACCTGAATGTGGACGGCAGGAGAGAAAAGGCGCTGGAACTTCTGAAGATGGCATCGGAGAATATTGCCGTCGATGAAAAGGAATATAAGGAAAACGGTAATAAGGCTCCGGTCGACACATGGTTTTACCTGGCCATTGCCTATCACAGGAATGACAGCCTCGAAAAGGCTATCTCAATGTTCACAAGGGCCAAACAGAGTCTTACCGGAGATGATCCTGCAAAAGAGGAGTATATCGATCTGCAGATCAGAGACTGCAGGCATGCCATGGAGATGAAAAAACAACCCATGAGGATACTGTCCGACCTATTCGTCCCATGGCTCGAAAACTACCCGGGAGCCTGCAACCCGGTAATATCCCGGAATGACTCGGTCTTCGTCTTTACAGTAAAACAGGCTGGCAAGACAAAGATCTACTGCTCATATAAGACAGCGGGAACCTGGGGAGAACCTTCAGATATCACTCCCCAGATAGGGGTTTATGACAGACTCTATTCAAACTCGATAACAGGCAACGGCCGTATGCTTATACTTTTCATGGATGACGGAGATGACGGAAACCTGTATTACTCAGAGAGAAGCGATACTATCTGGACCAGGATAAAAAATGTGGGCCGGAATGTCAACTCCATCTACTGGGAAGCCCACGGCTTCATCACTCCTGACGGGAACACCATGTACTTTTCGAGCAACAGGCCCGGAGGCCAGGGAGAACTGGATATCTGGACATCTGAAAGAAATCCTGACGGCTCATGGAGGGTTCCGGATAACCTGGGAGGTATAGTAAACACACCATATGACGAAGACACGCCTTACTTTAACGATGAAGAACAGTCTCTTATCTTTAGTTCAACAGGACATATAAGCATGGGCGACTTTGATATATTCAGATCGACAAAAAGGGGCGGTGGCTGGACCCAGCCCGTGGGAATGCCGTATGCATTTAATAATGTTGCGGCCAATACACACTTCATAATGAATCATAACGATCCGGGCTTCATAGCCAGCCGCTATGACGAAAACACCCAGACCAGGAACATCTTTGCCCTTGTAGCAGTCAATCCTGCCGATGAGATTACAAAAGCATCAGGTATAATGACCCTGGGCGACGGACTTGAAGTTGATCCTGCAAAAGCAAGCCTGAGGGTTATCAATATAGCTGACGGGAAAGAGATGCCTTCTGTTGGAGTGAAACCTGACGGAAGCTTCAGCTTTGACATAAAACCGGGAGAATACCAGGTGCTTGCAACTTATCCCGGCTATCAGACCGACACAGTAAGCCTGAGCCTTCCCCTGTACTTCATGGGCTCTTACCTTACAGTAAATCCTTCACTACTGCCTGAGAAGGTGTCGTCGGGAGATTTCATCTCAATTCAGAACGTTCTGTTCGACTTTGACAGCTACTCTATTACTGAAGAAGCTGCAAGAAACCTTGAAGCCCTTAGAAGAATAATGGAAAGCCATCCTGAACTTAAAGTTGAGGTTGCAGGATACACTGATTCCAAAGGGACCACTGAATACAACAGACGGCTTGCAGACCGGCGTGCCCAGGCTGTCATCGACTTCCTTTCAAAAGCCGGAATAGAATCATCAAGGTTCTTAAAAAAGGCCTTCGGCGAATCTAATTTTGCAGCTATAAATACCAACCCCGACGGAAGCGACAACCCAGAAGGCAGACAATTCAACAGGAGAACCACATTTGGCATCGTGAACCCGAATACCGGAGTTGTAATCAGAAAGGATGTATACACACCTGAACACCTCAGGCTGCCTCATTCAATGAGATACAGTATAGTTCTTCTTAAAACCCCGGGGAGCCTTACTCCTGAATACTTTGAGGGAATGATAAGCAACGAAGCCATTATCCTGCAAAGCATCAGAATGGGTTCTGACAATGTTTATGCACTTGGCGTATTCTATAACATGGAAGATGCTGAGACTTATCTTGGCTTCCTGAAGGAAAAGGGAATGAAGGATGCCTTCATTGTAAATCAGTACGACCTCGAAAACGGATCAGTTGAGCAGATACCCGAAGGTGAAACAGCCACTGTTAAACTGCGCAAGGTTTTTACTGTTCAGCTGAAGGCCACCAGGGCCCAGCTCGATATCCCCTTAGTCTTTCCGGGAATTGATGGAGTGAGGGAAGTATATTATCCTGACGGATTCTACAGGTACTATAAAGGGGAATTCCGGGCTTTTTCAGAAGCCAGTAAGGTTCATGCATCCATGAAGGAGATCTTTGACGATGCATTTATTAAGGAGATTGAGGTTGAATAAATCATAAATAAGAAGATACGGGGATAGTTTATGAGATACAAGGACATTATGCTCAGGGCCATTGAGCCTGAAGACCTGGAGCTGCTTTACGAATGGGAGAACAATGGTGATTACTGGACCATAAGCAACACCATAACACCATTTTCGAAGTATACTCTGAAGAGATACATAAAAAACTCTCATAAGAGTATTTATGAGACGGGGCAGCTGAGGCTTATGATTGTTCATGCCGAAGACAAGGTGACAATCGGGACTATCGATATCTTTGATTTTGATCCTTTTCACAGCAGGGCCGGACTGGGTATTCTCATAGCCAGGGAAGAGTACAGAAGAAAGGGACTGGCATCAATGGCACTCAAGTGCCTGGTGGACTACTGCTTTGACACCCTTCATCTGCATCAGCTTTACTGTAATATACTGGGTAATAACAGCGAAAGCATGGACCTTTTCAAAAAGGCCGGCTTTACTGAAACCAATGTGAAGAAAGACTGGATAAAAACGGCTTCAGGCTACCTTGACGAGCATTTCTTTCAGCTTATAAACGCTTAGGGTTAGCAGCTCCGGTTACCGGGCTGCTGCTCTGGTATCCCTGTATTCACCCCTGAGGCAAGCAATCCGCAGGCTGCTGAGATGTCGGAGCCCCTTGATTCACGGATGGAAGCCGAAATACCGGAGATCACAAGCTCGTGTTTGAAACGCAGCATCGTGCCGCGGGGTGAAGGTTTAAAAGCATCGTTGCTGCCTTTATGATAAGGAAGAAGGTTAACCCTTATGCCTGAACCTCCAAGGAGGGATTTCAGTTCATCAAGGTGAGCATCCGAATCGTTGACTCCTTCCATCATTACATAGGCAACGCTCAGACGTCTCTTTTTCCTTATTGGAAAATCGCGGAGGATACCGATAATTGTGGTAAAGGGATATTTGTTTTCGGCGGGTATCAGTTTCTTCCTTTCATGACTGAAAGGAGAGTGAAGGCTAAGGGTAAGATTGCACTGTGTCTTACGAAGAAAGGTCTCAACTGCAGGAGTGATACCGACTGTTGAAACGGTGACCCTTCCCGATCCGAGGGCAAGCCCCCATTCAGCAGTAATTATATCACATACCTTCAGTACGTTATCCAGGTTGTCAAGAGGCTCTCCCATGCCCATAAAAACAACATGTGTCAGCCCTTCCGACTCAGGTAACCCGAGCACCTGGCTTATTATCGACCGGACACTGAGGTTACCGTGGAAACCATATTTACCGGTTTCGCAGAAACGGCAGCCCATGCGGCATCCCGACTGTACGGAAACACATAAGGTGTTCCTTTTCTCTCCGGGCATCCAGACAGTCTCAAAATAAAGCCCGTCATCATCACGGAACAGGTATTTGACACTGCCGTCGGAAGATTTCTCAGCCGAGAGTGGCGGAAAAATGCCCGGACGGCAACTTAGCTTCAGCCTGTCGGCCATTCTCCGGGGAATTTCGGGTATTGCATCCAGGTCATTTATCCTCTTCTTGTATATAGAGTTGGTTATTTTCAGAGCATGAGTCAGACTGAACTCATCATCACCGGCGATATGAAGTATCTCTTGAGGATTAAGGGTGCAAAGGTCTGTCATTTTCATCTCAGGCAGTATCTGGCTTTTTTGTTCCCCGGTCACGCAAAACGGATGCATGACATTGGTACAAAGTTAAACTCCTTCATCATAAAAATTAATCTGAAAGGGAACTATTACAGCTTCCTTCAGAAAATCAGCCTATACGGTTATAAAAAACCAGGGCCGGTTTCTTCATTTCCAGTTATGAAGAACCGGCCCCGGTATATAATTATATGCGCTATTAAGCAGTCTTACCTGATTGTCAATTTGCTATGAGGCCCCTGTTTCTGAGCAGAGGTTCTATCTCAGGTTCACGTCCGCGGAAGTTTACATACATCTGCATGGCATCCATGGTACCGTCCTTCTCAAGGATGTTCCTGCGGAACGACTCTGCAGTGGCCTTGTCGAAGATCCCTTTTTCCTTAAAGGCTTCGAAGGCATCGTTGTCAAGGACTGCCGCCCATGTGTAGCTGTAATAGCCCGAGTCGTATCCATCTATAATATGAAGGAAATAAGTGCTTCTGTAGCGGGACACTATTTCGGGGATGAGTCCTATTTTTGTTAGGTATTCCTTCTCAAAGGACTGGACGTCGATGACAGCGGGTGCTTCAAGGGTATAGAATGCCATGTCGAGAAGGGAGGCGGCCAGAATTTCAACATTTGAAAATCCCTGGTTGAAATATTTGCTGTTCCCGATTTTGTCAATGAGAGTCTGCGGGATTGGTTCACCAGTCTGGTAATGACGGGCATAGTCTCTCATCAGTTCAGGCTGAGCAACCCAGTGTTCCATTATCTGCGAGGGCAGTTCAACAAAGTCCCAGGCTATATACGACATGTTATAGGTCTTTTTTGAGAAGAGCCCTTCGAGGGCATGGCCGAATTCGTGGAAAAGGGTCTCGACTTCTTCCATACTGAGGAGGGCAGGAAGATTGCCTGAGGGCCGGGTAAAGTTACATACCACTGTCACAACGGGATGAATGGTTTTTCCATCTTCTATATGGTGATCCCTGTAACCTCCGCACCATGCGCCCTGGCGCTTGCTGTCGCGTGGATGGAAATCGAGGTAGAGGATTCCGATGTGTGAGCCGTCAGCTTCCTTTACTTCATACGCTTCGGCTTCGGGATGAGGAAGTGGAAGGTCTGCAACAGGTTCAAAGGTTATTCCGTAAAGACGGTTAGCGCTTGTAAATACGCCTTCCCTGACATTCCCGAGTTTAAAGTAGGGACGCAGCTCATTGTCATCGAGATCGTACTTCTGCTTTCTCAGCTTCTCGGCATAATACCACCAGTCGGACGGTTCAAGCTTAAAGTTACCGCCTTCCCTGTTTATTATCTGCTGCATCTCTTTAACCTCATTGACTGCAACAGGCAATGCCTTGTCCCAAAGATTATTAAGGAGATTAAAAACGTTCTCAGGAACTTCGGCCATCCTTGGCTCCAGGACGAGATGTGAATGAGTCTTATAGCCAAGGAGTTTTGCTCTCTCGGCTCGTAGTTTTACTATTTCTGCAAATATTTTGTTATTATCATATTCGTTGCCATTGTTTCCCCTGTTTGTATAGGCATTGAAGAGTTCCCTGCGTAGGTCCCTGTTTTCTGAATACTGAAGAAAGGGGAAGATGCTGGGGCGCTGTGTTGTGAAGGCCCACTCCCCTTCCCTGCCTGCTGCTTCTGCTGTCTCGGCAGCTGCACTGACAAGCGATTCAGGGAGTCCTGCAAGCCCTTCTTTACCAACAAAAAGCTTATAGTCATTGGTTTCCTGGAGAACGTTCTGGCTGAATTTGACTGTCAGGACAGATAGTCTCTGGTTAAGGCTTCTTAGGGTATCCTGGTCTGTCGTGTTAAGGTTGGCTCCGAATCTTACAAACTCCTTGTAGAGGTTTTCGAGGATGAATTTCTGTTCAGGGCTGAGGTTCTCACTCTCCTGGTTTTCGTATACCTGTTTTATTCTCTGGAACAGGCCGGGATTAAGGTAGATCTCATCTGAATATGAAGAGAGTTTAGGAGATATCTCAACTTCTATATTCTGGAGTGAATCGCTGGTGTTTGCCGAAGTCTGGGCAAAGAATACGCTTTGGACCTTTGTAAGGAGGTCGCCTGACCTGTCGAGGGCGGCGATGGTGTTTTCGAAGTTTGGGGCTTCCTTGTTTGCTACAATGGCTTCGATATCTTTCCTGCCTTCTTCCATACCCTTTTCAAAGGCAGGCATGTAGTGATTAGCCTTTATCTTTTCAAAGGGAGGAACGTCAAAGGGAGTGTTGTATTCAGAGAAGAAGGGATTGCTTTTATCAATTGCTCCCTGGTTTTTGCAGGAAGACAAAAGTATCCCGAACACTCCGGTAATCATCAGCATTTTAGTCAGATTTTTCACGTTACTAATAATTTAGGTTAATTAACGATCAGCAATTAGTTATACAAAATAAACCTATATAAGGCTTGAAACCAAAGAAAGGTTCAATATTTTTTAAGAAAGATGTCAGATATGTGCTTATGACATAAGCCTGTCCTCTTGCGGCAAGGGGCAGAGGATGGCAGGTATGGGTGCGTATGGAAGGTTTGGGGGTCAGGGATAAATTCTGGTTAAATAATTGCTTGCAGGAATAGTATTTTATTATTTTTGTCGCGCAGTGGAAGGGCCGGCAGGAATGGCAATTAAGAACAGCGGTTTCAGGTGTCATTTCAGTTATCCGGAGTGCATATTACAGATGATGTCTGAATGATGCAGGACGGTTCCGGAGCCGGTGTTTATGAGTATTATTTTTTTTGATAAGGAGAGATGGCAGAGCGGTCGAATGCGGCGGTCTCGAAAACCGTTGTCCTGCTTCCGCGGGACCGGGGGTTCGAATCCCCCTCTCTCCGCAACCACGGATCAGTCCCGCAGTTTAC
>CAZXSW010000059.1:0-10358 GCA_964642615.1 uncultured Rikenellaceae bacterium
CTGTCAATCTCCTCTCTTGTGTAAAGCCTTATGTCAAGAAGAACCTGATCGTTCCTCGACCGGCCGGTATGTATCTTCTTGCCCGCGGGTCCGAGGAGGGCCGACAGTTCTTTTTCAACCTGCGAATGAATATCTTCAATCCCCGGCTCAATCACCAGCTTACCCTGACCCTCCTGTTCAAGAAGGGAAAAAAGGGCTTGAAGCAATGCCTTCCTGTCATCTTCAGTTATCAGTCCCGCTTCCTGAAGCATGATGGCATGAGCCATCGAACCTGTGATATCCCACCGGGCCAGGCACAGGTCGGTCTCCCTGTCTTTCCCGGCAGTAAAATCAATTATTGCCGGCTCCGGATCAGTCCCTTTTTCCCATAGTTTCATCTCAGGTTCTTTTTATTTTAACTGGCTGTCTAATAGTCATTTTTTCTTCCTGCTTTCCTCTATGATAGCCCTGTGAGCCATAAGCCTGATGGCGTTGATCCTTATAAAGCCACGGCTGTCGGTCTGATCAAAACCTCCTTCAATATCCATGCTTGAGAGGTTCTTGTTATACAGTGAAGATGGTGATTCACGTCCCTCAACTATCACATTTCCCTTGTACAGGCAGAGGTGAACACTCCCGTCAATCAGCTCCTGGCTCTTCTCCATTGCAGCCATGAGGAAATCCATCTCGGGACTGAACCAGAAGCCGTAGTAAATCAGCTCAGCAAACTTTGGTGTAAGCATGTTTCTAAGCCTCATCACTTCACGGTCCATTGCAATACCTTCGATATCCCTGTGTGCAAGGTGAAGTACTGTTGCTGCCGGTGTTTCATATACACCTCTCGACTTGATACCAACAAACCTGTTTTCAACCATATCGAGCAGGCCAATACCATTCATTCCGGCAAGCTCATTCAGATAGACAAACATCTCGTACGATTCCTCCTTAACAGTACCGTCTTCCTTATTGACAACCTTTACAGGAATACCATTTTTGAAATAAACAACAATCCTTGTCTCCTTGTCGGGAGCATCCTGGGGCATAACCATTTTCTCAAGCATATTCTTCTGCATGGCAAACATGGGATCTTCGAGAATACCTGCCTCATGACTTATATGCATAAGGTTGTCATCCTCGCTATATGGCTTGTCGATACTGGCTTTCACAGGAATCTTATGATCGGCTGCATACTTCAGAAGATCGGTCCTGCCTTTGAAAGTCTCAAGGAATTCCTTGTCCTTCCAGGGACTGATTACTTTTATATCCGGTTTCAGGGCGTAGTAGCACAGCTCAAACCTTACCTGGTCGTTACCTTTGCCTGTTGCACCGTGAGCCACTGCAGACGCCCCTTCCTCAACAGCTACCTCTATCTGCTTCTTGGCAATAAGAGGCCTTGCAAGAGCTGTTCCCAGAAGATATCTCTCTTCATATATGGCATTGGCCATTATGGCTTTAAAAACATAATCATCAATAAACTCTTTCTTAAGGTCCGAAATAACAACCTTTGAGGCCCCCAGCAACAATGCCTTCTTCCTGCACTCCTCGAAGTTATCAGCCTGGCCCACGTCGGCCACAAAAGCTATAACCTCATAATTCTTTTCAATTAACCATTTAAGGATCACAGATGTATCCAGCCCTCCGCTGTACGCGAGAATAACTTTTTCTTTCATTTTTTAAAATTTCTTAACTGACATTATATTAATTCTCTTAATCTCATTCCCTGCCTGTCTGCCTGTGCAAGCCCGGAAGAATAGCTTCGAGGCATTGGTGAAGCTCTTCCTGGGTAACTCCGCTCCGTGGTATAACAAGTATCGTGTCGTCTCCGGCTATTGTCCCGGCAATCTCATGCCTTCCGGCGTTGTCGATGTAATAGGCAGTGGAGTTGGCATTCCCCGGAATGGTCCTTATCACCATCAGTCCGTTTGCGTCCACTAAATCCGTTATCACCGTAATAATATTCATTTTAAGCCCCGGATCTGCAAGTACCTTACTGTCGTTTATTATTGAATAACGGTAATTCCCGTTGCCGTCGCGGACCCTGCTTACCCCAAGCTGCCTCAGATTTCTCGACAGTGTTGCCTGGGTGCAAAAACTACCCCTCTCCTGAAGCTTCTTAAGCAAAGCCTCCTGTGAAGTTATTACCTCTTCATCAAGTATCTTTTCAATCTCGGAGAGCCTCTCTGATTTTTGCATATTTATGCGTTAAGGGTGCAAATATATACACATTTTTTAAAACAGAAGTCTTATTTGAAAATTTATCATATTTTTGAACCCTAAATTCCTCAGATGAAACCCACATGTATTCCATACACAATCATTTTTAAATATGATTTTACAAACATGTGGGTTACACCATTCCATTTAAATCATAATTATATTATGATGCCATCAGACTTAAAAAAAATAAAAACACATACGGATGAAAGATGACATTAAAAAAGTAGTGATACTGGGTTCAGGTGCTCTTAAGATAGGCGAAGCAGGGGAATTCGATTATTCGGGTTCACAGGCTCTTAAGGCACTCAGGGAAGAAGGTATAAGTACTGTACTCATCAATCCTAATATTGCTACGGTGCAGACCTCGGAAGGACTGGCAGACAAGATATATTTCCTTCCGGTTACACCTTATTTTGTTGAGCAGGTGATAGCAAAGGAGAAGCCCGACGGGATACTTCTTTCATTTGGAGGGCAGACGGCTCTTAACTGTGGAACTGAGCTTTTCAGGAACGGTATCTTCGACAAGTATTCGGTAAAAGTGCTGGGTACACCGGTAAGAGCCATCATGGACACTGAAGACAGGGAGCTTTTTGTAAGGAAACTTGACGAGATTGATGTAAGGACACCCAGGAGTATTGCCGTTTCGGGAGTTGACGAAGCCATTGAAGCCGCATCAAGTCTTGGGTATCCGGTAATAATCCGTGCAGCCTATACCCTTGGAGGACAGGGCAGCGGATTTGCAGGAGACCGCATTGAACTGCAGCAACTGGCCCGCAAGGCATTTTCATATTCAGGCCAGATACTTGTCGAAGAATCGCTCAAAGGCTGGAAAGAAGTTGAATATGAGGTGGTAAGGGATAAATACGATAACTGTATCACTGTGTGCAACATGGAAAACTTTGATCCGCTCGGAATTCACACGGGCGAAAGCATAGTAGTTGCTCCCTCCCAGACCCTTACAAACAGTGAATACCACAAGCTTAGAGAATTATCCATAAGGATCATCCGTCACATTGGAATCATAGGAGAGTGTAACGTACAGTATGCCCTTTCTCCCGATTCCGAGGACTACAGGGTTATCGAGGTCAATGCAAGGCTCTCGAGGTCGAGCGCCCTGGCTTCAAAAGCCACAGGTTACCCCCTGGCCTTCATTGCGGCCAAACTTGGCATAGGCTATGGCCTTCATGAACTGAAGAACTCTGTTACAAAAAATACAACTGCCTGCTTTGAACCTGCACTTGACTATATAGTATGCAAGATACCCCGATGGGACCTTAACAAATTCGAGGGAGTATCGCACCAGATAGGAAGCAGCATGAAGAGTGTAGGCGAGGTGATGGCTATCGGAAAGACCTTCGAGGAAGCCATCCAGAAAGGCTTAAGGATGATCGGACAGGGGATGCACGGCTTTACAGGTAACAGGGAACTCGACTTCTCTGATATAGAACGTGAACTCTCCGAGCCCACCGACATGAGAATATTTTCGATTGCCGAAGCCCTTGAGAAAAAAATGCCCGTTGACCGTATTTATGAACTTACCAGAATAGACAAATGGTTCCTCTACAAACTCAGGAACATAATTGATATTAAGGATGAACTATGCACATATAACGATCTGGGTTCAGTCGCGGCCGGACTTTTAAGGAAGGCCAAGGTTTACGGATTCAGTGATTTCCAGATTGCCAGGCATGTGCTTAAGCCTGAATCCCAACAGATCCATGAGGCCCTTATGAAAGTAAGGAGTTTCAGAAAATCGCTGGGGATTATTCCCTATGTAAAACAGATTGACACGCTTGCCGCAGAATACCCGGCAATGACAAACTACCTGTACCTTACATACAGTGCTTCTGAAAACGATATAGGTTTTGCCCACGACAAAAAATCAGTTATCGTACTCGGATCAGGAGCCTACAGGATAGGTTCGAGCGTTGAGTTTGACTGGTGTTCGGTAAATGCAGCCGACACCATAAAGAAAGAAGGTTTCCGCTCTGTTATGATAAACTACAATCCCGAGACCGTCAGCACTGACTACGATACCTGCGACAGACTTTATTTTGATGAGCTGACCTTTGAGAGAGTACTCGATATTATCGACCTCGAAGAACCTGGAGGAGTTATTGTATCGGTCGGAGGACAGATACCCAATAACCTCGCCATGAGGCTGTTCAATGAGAATGTGCCGGTTCTCGGCACTTCACCTGTCTCCATCGACAGAGCTGAGAACAGACATAAATTCTCAAACATGTGCGACAACCTAAGGGTTGATCAGCCGGCCTGGAAGGAACTTACTTCAATAGAAGATATTAATGAATTCGTTGACCGTATTGGTTTCCCCGTACTGATACGGCCATCTTATGTGCTTTCAGGGGCAGCCATGAACGTGGTATCAAACAGGAATGAGCTGGCACATTACCTCGAGCTGGCAGCCAGGGTATCAAAACAGTACCCTGTGGTGGTGTCGGAATTCATCGAGAATGCCAAGGAGATAGAGATTGATGCCGTGGCTGAAAAAGGAGAGATTCTGGCTTATGCCATCAGCGAACATGTCGAATTTGCAGGAGTCCACTCGGGCGATGCCACAATTGTGTTCCCTGCCCAGAAGATTTATTTCGAAACGGCAAGACGTATCAAACGCATTTCCAGACAGATAGCCAGTGAACTAAACATCACGGGACCTTTCAACATGCAGTTCCTTGCCAAAGACAACAACATTAAGGTAATCGAATGCAACCTGAGAGCCAGCCGAAGCATGCCCTTTGTATCAAAGGTGCTTAAGACAAACCTTATTGAACTGGCTACAAAGGTGATGCTTGGAGTGGCTGCAGATAAACCCCATAAATCTGTCTTTGACCTCGACTATGTTGGGGTTAAGGCTCCTCAGTTCAGCTTCTCTCGACTGGCAAAAGCCGATCCCGTACTGGGTGTCGACATGTCTTCAACCGGAGAGGTCGGATGTATCGGAGAAGGCTTTTATGAAGCCATCCTCAAAGCAATGTTTTCGGTGGGATACCGCGTTCCTGAAAAAAGTATACTCCTTTCGACCGGCCCCGCTCGCTCGAAGGTTGAACTTCTCAACAGCGCAAGGGCCCTGCGCAACAGGGGTCATAAGCTTTATGCCACCAGAGGGACCTGCGAGTTCCTGGTCAATGCCGGAATTGAAGCCGAAGTGGCTTACTGGCCTGATGAGAGCAGATCTCCCAATACCATCGATCTTATAACAAGCCGTGAAGTCGATCTTGTGGTAAATATCCCCAAGGATCTAAGCGCTACTGAACTTCAGAACGACTATTCAATAAGACGCAACGCAGTCGATTTCAACGTACCTCTTCTTACAAACGCGAGGCTGGCCAGCGCCTTTATACTTGCCTTCTGCCGGCTCGACATAAAAGATCTGGCAATAAAAAGCTGGGATGAATATTAAATTTTTCCCCGACTTCCTGAATATTTTTAAAACATTTTCAACAACACAGGCAAATGCTTAAGATAAGAAAGGCCGTCCCCGCCGATGCACCGGCAATAGCAGGCTTCCAGGTCAGCATGGCACTCGAGACAGAACAGCTAAGACTCGACGAACCCACTGTTATCAAAGGGGTTGAAGCTCTGTTTAAAGATCCCTCAAAAGGCAACTATTATGTTGCTGAGGCGGATCACGAAGTTGTGGCTTCTCTGCTGATAACCTATGAATGGAGCGACTGGAGAAATTCCAATGTCTGGTGGATCCAGTCAGTATTTGTCATTCCCGGATACAGAAGAAAGGGTATCTTCAGAAAACTGTATACCTATATAAAAGAACTTGCTGTGGATCAGAACATTGCCGGACTGAGACTCTATGTGGAGACAGAAAACAGGCGAGCCAGGCAGACCTACGAATCGCTTGGTATGAGTTCAGGACACTATGCCTTCTATGAATGGATGAGGAAATGATCAATGGAATGGCTGCCGCTCATATTACTCCTTCCTTACCTCCTGCTCCTCCTCAATCTCTATGAAAAGTTAAAGTCTGTCAGGCCCTTCAGTGCAGAAAAGGGACAAAACACCTTTGTCTCGGTAGTGATTGCCTGCAGGAATGAAGAAAATAAGCTCCCCTGGCTTCTGGAATCGTTGTCACTTCAGGATTATAACCACGAACTGTTCGAGGTTATAGTTGTCGACGACAACTCTGAAGACAATACACGTGAGGTGGCCCTCAACCATAAAGGATTGAAAAACCTAAGGGTATTGGTCAACAGGGGTAAGGGAAAGAAAAAAGCCATTGCGACAGGAGCTGCAAATGCTGCAGGAGAACTGATAGTGACAACCGATGCAGACTGCAGCATGGGTATAAGCTGGCTTACCACAATTGCATCTTTTTATCACAGGGAAGATCCTGATATGATAATAGGGCCAGTCAGGCTGACAGGGGGAAAAGGTTTTTTCATTAACTTTCAGGAGCTGGAGTTTCTCAGCCTTCAGGGGATCACGGCAGCTTCAGCGGCAGCAGGTAATGCAGTGATGTGTAATGGAGCAAATCTGGCATTCAGAAAACATTTATATCTGAATACCCTTGATAAACTTCGCTTTGAGATAAACACAGGCGACGACGTTTTTTTGCTTCACGCCATAAAGCAGGAAGCTGGTCTAAAAATAAGATGGCTCGAGTCGGACGATGCAACAGTAACCGCTTCGTCACAACCTGACATTTCTTCTTTCATACTCCAGAGAAGAAGGTGGATATCAAAGTGGAGACTATATGATGACAGAATGACCATAATTACGGGAGCCTTCACCTTCTGCGCTGCACTGGTTCCGCTCTTCCTCCTGGCGGCGTCGGTGGCATCGGCAAGCTTTCTACTGCCACTGTTGGCCTTCCTTTTCCTGAAGTCAGTTCCCGACTACCTTATAATATCAAACACTGCCAGGAGATACGGCAGAAGCAGTCTGCTCAGGTGGTTTATTCCTTCGCAACTGGTATATCCGTTTTATGTAATGGCTGTTACCGGAGCAGAACTTTTAAGTCCGGGAGGAAGAAAGGTCAGTTCCCCATCTCAGAAAGGAACTTGATACGGACAAGTCTTATTTCCTCTTCCTCAAACTCATTACCAAGCTCGTTGATGGCATCCTGAAGAGAGTCTGATTCAGCTTCTTCCCTGAAATAGGAGTAGATGTCGCGTTGTCTCTCCTCATCGATCATTAAATTAATATAGTAGTCGAGGTTGATCCTTGTTCCGGAATTTACTATAGCCTCAATCTCCGACAGGAGTTCAGCCATCTCGAGTCCTTTTGCCTCAGCAATATCCTCAAGCGGACGTTTCATATCTATGCTCTGGATAATATAAACCTTCATCCCCGATTTATTAACGACTGACTTAACGACCATATCGAGCGGGCGGATTATCTCTTTCTCTTCAACGTATTTCTTTATTAACTCCACGAATTCGGCTCCGTATCTCTGAGCTTTCCCTGCTCCTACACCCGAGATATTCTGAAGTTCATCCAGTGTCACAGGGTACTGGATAGCCATATCCTCAAGCGAAGGATCCTGGAAGATTACAAAAGGCGGAACTTCCTTTAGTTTTGAAATCTTTTTCCTGAGATCCCTGAGAATACTGAACAGTTCCTCGTCGACAGCAGCTGTCCTGGCCCCAAAGGCATTTTCCTCCTCTGTGGTATCGGCATAGTCGTGATCCTCGGCCAGCATAAAGGAGGTAGGTTTCTCAAGGAAGCTTAGTCCTTTCGGGGTTACCTTCAATAATCCGTAGTTCTCGATATCCTTGGTCAGCAGCTTTTCAATAAGCGCCTGCCTGATAACCATGTTCCAGAATTTGTCATCCTTCTCCTCACCTATTCCAAAAAACTCAAGTTTATGATGCTTATACGATTTAATGGCTGAAGTAACTTTGCCCGAAAGTATGTTGGCAATATGATCAGCCTTGAATTTCTCCTTGACTGCAAGAATTGTCTCTATGACATTCACCACGGCATCACTGCCTTCAAACTGGGCCTTCGGATGCAGGCAGTTGTCACAGGCTTCACAGTTTTCATCGGGGTACTCTTCGCCAAAATAGTGAAGAAGCAGTTTTCTCCGGCAGACTGACGATTCGGCATACGATACTGTCTCGAGCAGAAGCTGCTTCCCTATCTCCTGTTCGGCTATGGGTTTGCCCTGCATGAATTTCTCAAGCTTCACAATATCATTGTAGCTGTAGTAGGCAATACAGTTTCCTTCTCCGCCGTCCCTGCCAGCTCTTCCAGTCTCCTGATAGTAGCCCTCGAGGCTTTTGGGGATGTCGTAATGAATGACGAACCTCACATCGGGTTTGTCAATTCCCATGCCGAAGGCTATGGTTGCAACAATCACATCAGCCTCTTCCATAAGGAACTTATCCTGGTTCAGGGTACGGGTAGCGGAATCCATCCCTGCATGATAAGGCAGTGATTTAATACCATTCACCTTAAGGGTTTCGGCAAGCTCTTCAACCTTTTTACGACTGAGACAGTAAATTATTCCCGATTTGCCGGGGTTGTTCTTGATATATCTGATGATCTCCCTGGCTACATCCTGTTTCGACTTTATCTCATAGTAAAGGTTTGGTCTGTTGAAGGATGACTTGAAGACATCTGCATCGAGGATTCCAAGGTTCTTCTGGATGTCGTGCTGGACCTTTGGAGTGGCAGTGGCTGTAAGCGCAATTATGGGCGAGCGGCCAATCACATCAATTATGGGTCTGATCCGTCGGTATTCGGGTCTGAAATCGTGCCCCCACTCAGAAATACAATGCGCCTCATCGACAGCATAAAAGGAGATGTCAATATTCCTGAGAAAATCAATATTATCTTCCTTGGTGAGTGATTCCGGGGCAACATAAAGAAGCTTGGCCTTACCCGAAAGAACATCTTTCTTTACCCTGGCAATCTCTGTTTTTGTAAGCGAAGAATTAAGAAAATGGGCAACATCATCATCTGTGCTGAAGTTGCGCATTGCGTCAACCTGGTTTTTCATAAGGGCAATCAGCGGCGAGATTACTATTGCCGTTCCATTCTTCATAACGGCAGGTAACTGATAACAAAGTGATTTCCCTCCACCGGTGGGCATCAGGACAAAGGTGTCGCGCCCTGCCAGTACATTTAATATAATAGATTCCTGATTTCCCTTAAAAGTATCAAAACCGAAGTACTTTTTAAGATGATCATGGATAGTCGGATCATTGTGCATTTTATTCCCTCAGATAATTATTACCAATCGTTTTTTGCTTAATTCAACCGTCTATATAAAGTTAATGAATTTATTTATCATTCAACATTTTTTTTAATATTAACATTTTTAACATTTTCGTTTTCAGGCAGACTGGTCAATTTTGTTAACGCCCGGGGATTAATATTGTTTTGCTAAATAAGATTTATCATCTTTACAGGCTGAATTTAACTAACATCATTGATTCTTCCGGATGGCACTTAATAGAAAACAAAACGGGTCGAGAGATGGAGAGATGTCATTTCTTGAACATCTTGAGGAACTGAGATGGCATATTATCAGATCGGTACTTGCTATAGTGATTCTGATGATAGCTGCTTTCGTTTTCAAGAATTTTATTTTTGACATGATAATACTGGCTCCCAAGAATCCTGGTTTCCTTACTAACCGGGTCCTGTGCGAGCTAGGGCAACTGGTACATATTCAGGCACTCTGCATCAATACAAAACCCTTCGAGCTCATCAACATCAAAATGTCGGGGCAGCTGACCACCCATATTGCTGTATCAATGGTTGCCGGGTTGATTCTTGCTTTCCCGGTTATACTCTGGGAGTTCTGGAAATTTTTTGAACCAGCCCTTCATTCCAGTGAGAAACAACATGCAAGGGGAGCAGTTCTTGCAGCAACCCTTCTTTTCTTTACAGGAGTGCTTTTTGGTTACTATCTGCTGGCTCCCCTGTCGGTCCATTTTCTGACTTCCTATCAGGTAAGTGCTGATGTTACAAACCAGATAAACATAAGATCGTACATCGGCACTCTTTCCTCAATTTGTCTTGCAACCGGACTAATCTTTGAGCTTCCTATCGTTACCTATTTCCTTACTAAAATAGGAGTCATAACTCCTCAGTTCTTAAAGAAATACAGGAGACATGCCATTGTAATAATAGTAATTCTGGCAGCCATCATCACCCCTCCCGATGTCTTTTCCCAG
>CAZXSW010000060.1:0-10250 GCA_964642615.1 uncultured Rikenellaceae bacterium
GTATAGAGGCTCAAAGGCATTGGTTACCTGGTCGACATTTCTTATCTGCCCGTAGCCAGTGGTAAGCTGCTCATACATGTTATTGGCTCCGTTATCGGGGTAGATCAGAACCCCCGGAGGAGCCTGGAAGGCTGGAATATCGTTGAATACATGCTGCCGGTTCTCGGCCAGATCCATAAATGCAACTATATTCCTGTTGTTGGCTTCCTCAAAACGGTTTGCCTTGTTGGTTATCCAGACCTCGATCCTTTCAATATTAACTCCGGAGCTTACAATTGGCAGGTTTTTCAGAGCCTCATCATAGATATCCCTGAAATACTGTGAGAGGAAAAAGTGCCTGTTTGCTTCATATTCATCTGCATTTATCTCGAAGGAACTAAGCTGGGCACCGCCTTCAACCTGGATCACCGACGACTCACCCTTCTGCTGCGACAACACGGTTGTCACATTGAGTTTTCCGAACTGCATCTCAGTCTTTAGTCCGAACAGACTGTAGCTACCGGTTATCAGTGTTCCGGCAAGAGGCAAAGTGACATCGCCAGCCTCTACTTTTCTTATAATCTCATCTTCCTTACCCGAATACTCCAGCTTTGTCCGGTTCTCAAAATCAAACATCGCATCGGTGTTGTAGTTGACACCCAGCTGCATCTTGTCACCAATGGTTCCGGTGACGTTCATCTGTATCTTCTCCTTGAAGTCGAAGGTGGGAATGGTTCTTAGTTTTTCAGATAATGCAGGGTTCTCTGTACGTGATATGTTGATACCGAAAATAAGCTCGGCCGATCCCTGTGGAATAATGTTTATCACATTGCTGCCAAAGATCTTGTCGAAAGCTTCACCTCCCACTTCGATCCGGGGGATGAGGGTTGATCTGAACCCCGGCTCATCTCCCCTTATCCTCGATTCCCAGTATTCACGCATCTCCTTATCGAACTGATACTTCCGGAATTCTTCAGGATTCATGCGTACCGGTGTCCTGTAGTCAAATGCTCCTACCTTCTGGTATATTACGTACTCATTCCTTTCAGCATCATATACTACCGAAGAAGATATATTTGAAGGATTGTTTAGGAAAAGCGGTGATTCGCTGCGGTTTTCCCAGGGGATACCTGAGACGTCCCTGAGTTTTAGCCATGTCTTGCCGGCTGTATCACTTACCTGGGTACGGTCAACACCCTGACCTTTTACCTCTCCCGGCCAAATGGCAAAAGAGGCGATCAGAAGGAGATATGAAATTATCAGTAGATTTTTATATGATATCCCTGATCCCAATCCGGCTTAATTCTGTATTACAAGTTCTTAAGCGCCTGCTTTATAAGATCTTCGACTGATTCCGGCTTTTCTTCCCTTAAAATCCTGTCAAGAACCTTAGCTACAGCGCTTTTGGCAAACCCAAGCATCACTAATGCTGATAACGCCTCTTCCCGCTTTGTATTGTCCGCAACAGCAAATATTTCACCTGCTCCTGCCTGTCTGCCAAGCTTGTCTTTGAGATCAACAATTATCCTTTGAGCTGTTTTTAGTCCTATTCCCTTAATACTCTTTAAAAGGTTAACATCACTGCCTGCTACTGCTTTTTCAATTTCAGCCGGATTTAGCGATGAAAGCATCATCCTTGCCGTGCCGGCACCCACACCCGTCACCGAGATCAGATACCTGAAGACGTCACGCTCCTCCTTGTCGGCAAATCCGTAAAGCTGATGACTGTCTTCGCGAATTATTTCATGAACGAGGATCTTGCATTCTTTCTTGCCCTCCAGCCTTGAATAGGTTGATAATGAGATGTTAAGAAAATATCCAGTTCCCTGGGTCTCCAGTATAAGTGAAGCCGGGGTCAGTTCAGCTATGGTTCCTCGTAAATACTCGATCATAAGGTATGGTCATTATTGTAAATTTCGGGAGGCAATTCATCAACCCTGTCCGAACGGATGTCTATATCCTGGTGTTTCAGGGGATTTGCAGTGATTTCGGCATACATCTGCCTGTTCCTGAAAATGTCTGTTGCCAGGTATATGGCATGGCGGAACGAGCTTTCAGAGGCTTCGCCCCTTCCGGCAATCTGGAAAGCTGTGCCATGTACCGGAGATGTTCTTATAAAGGGCAGTCCGGCTGTAAAGTTAACACCCGAATCAAACGACAGGGCTTTGAAGGGAGCGAGTCCCTGATCGTGATACATAGCAAGTATGCCATCAAACTTCGAAAATGATCCGGCGCCAAAGAAACCGTCGGCAGGAAAGGGTCCGAATGTCATTATATTCTCTTTCTGTGCCCGGGCAACAGCCGGTATTATTACCTCATTTTCTTCCATCCCCAGAAGGGAACCGTCTCCGGCATGAGGATTAAGTCCAAGAACGGCAATAACCGGCTTCCTTATACCGAAGTCAAGCATCAGCGATTTGTTCATGAGCCTGATCTTACTCATCAGCAGCTCTGTTGTTATGGTTTCAGGAACCATCCTCAAAGGAATATGATCGGTAACAAATCCGATTCTCATGCTTTCCGATATCATAAACATCAGAACATCATCTACCCCGGCTTTTGCCTTAAGGTAATCTGTGTGTCCCTTGAAATGGAAACTGTCAGATTGTATTGTCTGCTTATCAATGGGAGCTGTAACCAGAACATCCAGCTTCCCGCTTAAAAGATCTTCGACAGCTTTTTCAAGAGAGAAGAATGCTGCTTCTCCTCCCTGCTGTGTTGCCTTGCCGAGTTCAACCCTGATATTGTCGTCGAGACAGTTTATAAGGTTTGCCTTCCTGTTATTGGCTTCCTCAGGAACCCTGATATTATTAAAGCTGAAATTATTTATATTCAGGGCTTTGCGATGATAAGCAGCCACTTTTGGGGAGCCATATACCACTGGTATACAGATATCGTTCATCCCCGGATCCATAAGAGCCTTGATGATCACTTCGTATCCGATTCCGTTAATGTCTCCCTGTGATATTCCTGTTATTATTTGTTTCTTTTCCATTCTGCTAATTACAATTCGTTATATCTCTCAGCCATCCTTCTTATGAAGGTTGCAAGCAACCTTAGTCCTGATGCAGGCCCATCCTTGGTCCTGTAGAAATCATCTTTTTTAAGCATGCCTGTCCCGGCAATGTCGAGATGTATCAGGGGAAATTCAGCAAATTTCTCAAGGAACTTACCGGCAGTGATGGCTCCGGCTTCTCTGCCTCCTATGTTCCTTACATCAGCCACATCTGACTTTATGAGTTCGCCGTATTCTTCCCAGAAAGGGAGTTCGGCAACACGTTCATATACTTCATTCCCTGCTTCCTCGAGAAGCCTGAAATATTTTCTGCCGGCATTACCCATAACGGCCATGGCCTGGTTACCAAAAGTCATGGCAGCTGACCCGGTAAGTGTGGCAATATCTATTATCAGTTCAGGTGAATAGCGCGATGCATAGCTGATGGCATCGGCCAGGATAAGGCGTCCTTCGGCGTCAGTATTACCTACTTCAACACTCATCCTGTTGTGCATTACTATTATATCACCCTGGACATAGGCGTTTCCTCCCGGACGGTTGTCGGTGGCAGGTATAAGTGCGATCACATGAACAGGCAGCCCGGCTCTTGCAATAGCGTAGACAGCACCCAGAACAGCAGCAGCTCCGGCCATATCACCTTTCATATTATCCATGTAATCACCGGTCTTGATGTTTAGTCCGCCAGTATCATATACAATACCCTTGCCCACGAGAATCACCGGGGTGTTGTTGACATGTTTCTCAGGTTTCCATTCAAGGATGCAGAATACCGGAGGATCGACGCTTCCCTTGTTGACAGCCAGAAGTCCTCCCATTTTAAGTGCTTCAATCTTACCCTTGTTAAGTATTTCAACACTGATTCCGGCGGGCTCGGCTGTCTTCTTAATCTCTTCAGCAAGCGCTATGGCATTCAGGTGGTTAACAGGCTCATTTATAAGGTCCCTGGCAAACCAGACGGCATCAGTAAGATCACTGAGCCATTTCACCTCTGAATCATCTGAAGCGGTTACCAGGAAAAGCTTTGAAGGATATGTCCTCTTTTCACCTTTCTCATCAAGGGTCTTGTACTTGTCAAATTTATAGAGGCTGAGAATCAGTCCCTCGGCAAAATCCTCCACGGCTCCCTTATATGCCCTGTCAGCTGTTATAACAAGTTCTTCATGGTTACCCTGATTTATAGGCTTCTTAAGTCCCGAGGCACTTTTCCTGAGTTCCTCCCTTACCTTGTATTGCCTGGCATCATCACTTAGCCTTACAAAGTAAACCGATCTGAAGTATGAATTTATATGGACATAATCATCTTTTGCTGTAAGCCTTTTCAGTGCATATTCCTGCTCACTCTTTGTCAGCCCCAGATCCACGGGTATCTGGCTGTCTCCCAGTATGCACACCACCGACTGGTCAGGCCTTATCTGTGATGTTTTAATAATTAGTGGTTTCATAAAAGCTCTGTCTGAAAATTTAGTGAGTAAAGTTAATTAAATTATTGGTAACTGATTAAAGGCTGGTGCTGCTGTTGTTTAATACGAAGCCAGCGGGGTGAGAGAGGCAATACTTAGTTTCTTCTCTCCGGGCTTATTCTAAAATATAAAGAGTTAAATTTGCCTGCATTATTTTCATCAGACGTTCCCTTTATGAAACTGACAGACTTATATTCCAGAGCTCTTTCACTCGAACCGTTATCCGTGGCAGAGGGGGTTGCACTTTATGAGCAGGCTCCCCTGGGAGAGCTTATTTATACAGCTGGTTTGCTTAGGCAAAAGCATAATCCCGGGGGTAAAGTGGGTTGGATAATCGACAGGAATGTCAATATTACAAACATCTGTTTTTCTCAGTGTCTCTTTTGCAACTTCTGCACGGTAAAGAGCTCTGAGTCATCCTATATTACCACCAGGGAAGAATACAGGGATAAGATCGATGAACTCTACAGTCTGGGAGGCGACCAGCTGCTTCTGCAGGGAGGGATGAACCCCGACCTGGGACTTGATTTCTATCTCTCGCTCTTCAGTAATCTTAAGAAGCTTTACCCTTCACTTAAGCTCCATGCGCTGGGTCCTCCTGAGGTAGTCTACCTGGCCAGGAAGGAGGGGCTACTTGTTTCAGAGGTGCTGAAGGAACTTGTTGCTGCCGGGCTTGACTCCCTTCCCGGGGCAGGAGCCGAGATACTCTCAGACAGGGTAAGGAAGATCGTCTCACCTGCAAAGGCAACCACAGATGAATGGCTCGGAGTGATGCGTGAAGCCCACAGGCTTAACCTGCCAACCTCGGCAACAATGATGTACGGACATGTTGAAACGGTAGCCGAAAGGATTGAGCACCTTGTCAGGATAAGGGAGTTGCAGGCTGAAAAGCCGGATGGGCACTACGGGTTCATCACATTTATTCCCTGGGCATATCAGGATGCCGGTACCCGTCTGGCCGAAAGGCATGGGGTAAGAAGCAGCTATTCGGGACCCGACTATCTCAGGATTATTGCCATAAGCCGTATAATGCTTACTAACATAAGGCATATCCAGGCATCAGTTCTGACGACAGGCAGGGAGATAGGAATGTTGTCGCTTCATGCCGGTGCAGATGACGCAGGCTCGGTTATGATTGAGGAGAATGTGGTAAGTGCAGCAGGCTCAGGCTACAGGTTCGATGCCGAAGCTCTTCAGTCGCTTATAAGGGAAGCCGGCTTTGAACCTCAGAGAAGAAATCAGAAATATGAGCCGTTCTGACTCGGATCTCACTCTGACACCTTCTCGGTCCTCCTCTGAAGGAGGCCTTGTTCATAAATGAAAATAAATTTCCTGCCTCGGGGGGCAGCAATAAAAAAAGGGTGTCTCTGTGAGACGCCCGTTAGTATCTTGTCAGTTTCCTGATTTACCAGACCTGCAGACTATTTTCCTTCGTCCTCAGGGTTCAGTTTCGATGCTTTCTTGAACTCCTTCATTCCCTGACCTATACCTTTCATCAGTTCAGGAATTTTACGACCACCGAAGAGAAGAACTACAACAAGTAATATAAGAATGATCTCGGTTAAACCAATTTTTCCCATTGTCTTACAATTTTAAATTGAACGCACAAAGTTATAAATAGTTTTCATTTACAAATGATGGCCCAAAAATAATTTTTTACTTACTCAGCAGTCTCATGATATCGTTCCCGTTTGCCAGGATAAGCAGGCCGAAGAGAATTATCATACCTCCTATCTGGGCATATTCAAGGAACTTATCACTTGGTTTCCTCCCGGTTATCACTTCATACAGCAGGAACATCACATGTCCGCCGTCGAGTGCCGGAATGGGAAGGATATTCATCACAGCCAGGATTATTGAAAGAAAGGCTGTCAGGTTCCAGAACGACTGCCAGTCCCAGACGCCCGGGAAGATGTTGCCAATGGTTATGAAACCTCCAAGCGATTCATAGGCTTTTGTATGGCGCGAGAATATAAGTCTGAACTGCTTGAGATAATCACCCATAGTCCTGAATCCCTTGCTGATCCCGGCCGGGATAGATTCAAGGAAACCATACCTTACTGTTTTAAGTTCAAAAATGTCTTCATACGACCTGGAACTGCCAACACCGAGAGTTCCAACCAGGGTAGTTCTCACAGGGAGATTCACTGTCTCGCCTTCACGGACTACATTGACCATCACCGTCTCATCCTTATGTTCAGCCAGATAGGTCTGGAACTCATCGTACCATGCGAAACGGTTGCTGTCGAGTCCAACCAGCTCATCATTAACAAGTATTCCTGCATCCCTGGCCGGTGATTCCTTGCCAAATCCTGAAATTACAAAAGGACCGAAGGGCGTTCTTGGTTCTATCAGGCCCTTTCCTTTGAGCATTAAAGGGATTACTTCTGCCGGTATCTGAATGTCAACTTTTGCTCCTTCGCGTTCAACCTGTATTGTCTTGCGGTTATTAAGCAGGATATCAGCTGTTATCTGCATGAAGTTATCCACCGGCTGGTTATCAACTGATATTATTTTATCACCGTTCCTCAAGCCCATTGAAAGGCCTGTTGAATCAGTCACTATTCCGTATTTGACACTTGAAGTCGGAAGATAGGTCTCGCCCCATGCATAAAGTACAGCGACATAGATTCCAAGGGCAAGGATAAAGTTGAACATCACACCTCCTGTCATAATCAGCAGTCTCTGCCACGAAGGCTTGGATCTGAATTCCCATGGCTGGGCAGGCTGTTTCATCTGCTCGCGGTCCATCGACTCGTCTATCATCCCCGAGATCTTTACATAGCCACCGAGGGGGACCCATCCCACTCCGTATTCAGTCTCCCCTTTCTTTACCTTGAATATTGAAAACCAGGGATCAAAAAAGAGATAGAACTTTTCGACCCTGGTCTTGAAGAGCTTGGCGAACAGAAAATGTCCGAACTCATGTATTATGACAAGTATCGAAAGGCTCAGGAGGAACTGGAGTATCTTTATTGCTATAGTCATATGGCTTTCTGTAGTTTATTAACGTATTTAACGGCTGTCTCGCGGGCCACCTGATCCGAACTCTCAAGATAACCCAGTCCGGGCGCGGCAATATATTCTGTGTTTTCCATGGTATATTCTACAACGTCTGACATCTGGACAAACCCTGTTTTTCCGCTGAGGAAGGAGTTTACTGCCACCTCGTTTGCCGCATTGAGGATACAGGGCATATTGCCTCCCTTCTTAAGTGCGCTGAAGGCAAGTGACAGGTTTCTGAATCTCTCAGTATCGGGCTCGAAAAAAGTAAGGTTATTGCTTGTTTTAAAATCAAGCCTTGGCAGGTCTGACTTAAGGCGGACAGGGTAGCTTAGTGCGTAAAGTATCGGGACCCTCATATCGGGTACGCCCATCTGTGCTTTTACCGAGCCATCGGCAAAGTGGACCATCGAATGGATAACCGACTGGGGGTGAATGATCACCTTTATCTGATCAGGATCGAGGTCGAAGAGCCACTTTGCCTCAATTACTTCAAGTCCTTTGTTCATCATCGAGGCTGAGTCAATGGTCACCTTATTGCCCATTTCCCAGTTCGGATGCCGAAGGGCTTCCTGGGGCCTGACCTTAATAAGCATCTCTCTGGTATGGTTAAGAAAGGGGCCTCCCGAGGCGGTGAGGGTGATATGCTCGACAGGATTGCCTTCTTCCCCGTTAAGGCATTGGAAAATGGCCGAGTGTTCCGAATCAACAGGGATTATGCGGCTTCCCGATTGTCTGATAAGCTTACCTATTATCTCTCCGGCTACCACGAGAGTCTCCTTATTGGCCAGAGCTATCTTCTTCCCCGCTTTTATTGCTGCTATCGTCGGCCTGAGTCCGGAATACCCTACCATTGCAGTAACAACGGTATCTACATGGGGTGAGTTTACTGCATTTTCAATCTCATCCTCACCTGCCAGGACCTTTACATGAGTATCCCTGAGGTCGTCTTTCAGCTTCTGATAGTGTGATCTGTTGCCGATGACAACCATTTTGGGCAGAAACTGCCTGGCCTGCTGGGCCAGGAGTTTAACGTTGTTGCCTGCTGTAAGAATCTCAACCACAAACATACCGGGAAACCTGGATATTACATCCAGAGTCTGGGTACCTATAGAGCCCGTTGAACCTAGCACGGCAATTCTTTGTGGCATACTGGACAAGTGCTTAAAAGATTATATGTTTTTCCGGATCCATAGGTGTTCCCTTATACCAGATTTCGAGATGAAGGTGAGGGCCCGAGGTATAAAGCTCGCCCGAGTCGCCTACTACTGAGATGTTCTCACCGGCCCTGACTATATCTCCGGTTTCCTTCATCAGTGTTGAATTATGCTTGTAAACTGAAATAAGATCGTTTGTATGCTGGATACTTATAATGAAACCCGTTTCCATAGTCCAGCCAGTGAATATGACAGTTCCGTCAAGTACTGCTGAAACCGGGGATTTGGGCCGGGTAACAATATCGGTGCCGTAATGTCGTGTCCGGGGGTCGAATTTTCCCGACACTATACCTCTCACCGGCGGGTAAAAATGGAGTCCTGCAAGTGTTTTCACGGGTTCAGAAGCCGGCAATGTAGGAGAGATAGAGTACCTCTCAGCATTTTCTATCCTTGCCCTGAGGGCAGAATCTTCAGGCGATCTGTTAAAAGCAACATAACCGAATGTTACTGACGTATCGACGTCGGTATAGTTGCGTGGCACAACGTCGCCTGAGATAATTGCGTTTAAGTTTGCAAAATATTTGTCTCTGACGACGATCTCACGTTCAAGGGAGTCGAGTCTGATGGCGCTCATAAGAATGTTACGTCTCATCTCCACGTCGGGATAGCCCGGTATGAACTCCCTGATGTTTGTAAAAGCGATAAGGGCGGCTGTTGAGCCGCTTATGAAGAAGACAAGGAAAGTGATGAGGAGGAAAGCATTATATTTGGTAAGGATAATCTTCCAAACCTCCTCAAGAGTCTTATCATTAATAACAGAGAATCTGAATTTATCTTTCCAGCTTCTTTTTTTCTTTTCGTCTTTGGCCATTTTTTAAAATAATGGAACTGCAAAGATAATCATTCCTGTCTCACTGTCGTTCAGGATGGCGGTAAAAGAGTCAGGGCAGTCTCCTTAAATAACTTTCACGGCCTTGTCTTCGCTCTGCCACAGACCATGTTTTGTACATACCGACATAGCCGAAAGGTTCATTGAGACGTCGGGGGCGACTATATGGAAGTCGACCTCGAAGTGGGCCGGCATGCTTCCGTATACACCTGCCGTATAGCGTGCTTCGGCAAGAAGGGTTTCCCTGTTCCACAGCTGAATGACACTTATGTAGTGGTCGTGTTCGTCGGGATGGGGATACTCTTCCCCGAGTTTAACTTTTACTGCAAACTTCTCTCCCCTTTTTACCGAGTCAGGGCAATAGACATGGGGCATATGTCTGTCGAGATAATCACGTTTTATCTCTTTCTCTTCCCTCTCGATATCGATTGCTTTAAAAACTCTTGGCATGGCAAATGATTTTTATTAAAAGACAAAAATAACCCTTATTTATCTAACTATAAACACTGAGGGAGAATTTGATGTAAGTAAGGAGTTCCAGAGGAAACAAGATAAAAGAAACAAGACAAAAGTCACAAGTAATTACCATATGAATAGAATGTGCAAAGACGACTTAAGTATTTTATATATATCTATTATTCATGTATATACATGCTTTTTACTTTTGTCTTTTGTCTTTTCTTCACTTGCACCTTTTGTCTTTTGTCTTTTGTCTTTTGTCTTTTGTCTTTTGTCTTTTGTCTTTT
>CAZXSW010000061.1:0-10133 GCA_964642615.1 uncultured Rikenellaceae bacterium
GGTACAGTGGTATTAATATTGCTTCCACCTGTGACATCATAACTATAAAGAACAATTACATTACAAATGTTTGTCTCGTTTTACAGGACGGAGGAGGCATTTATACCTCGGGAGAAGGTTCTGCCAGGGTTATTGATGGAAATATTATCATTAACTCGATTGGCAACAACAGTGGAACCCCTAATCCGACCCGTTTTCTTGCCCGCGGAATTTACCTTGATGAACTTTCTTCATACACAACGGTAAAAAACAATACTGTAGCAAACTGTGCTGAGGCAGGTTATGTTATTCACAAAGCCCACCACAACACCCTTGAGAATAACGTATCCTTTAATAATGGAGATGGTGTCTATTTCCTTAATAATGGAGGCAGTTATGTTTACAGCAACAGTTTAAGAGGTAATATCTTCTTTGCAAAAGCAGCAAAACAGCTTTCGCTGCGCTTTGCAAGCGGAACCGATGATATTCCCAAATTCGGAACTGCTTCAAACAATTATTATGCGCGTCCCGTTGATGACGACGATGTTTTTCTTACCTACTCCCCCTCAACCGGTACCCGTTACCGTACCCTTGCTTCGTGGCAGTCATTCACAGGACAGGATCTTAACTCACATAAATCACCGATAACCCTTACCGACACTTCAAGAATAGATTTTTACTATAACGCGTCAACTTCAAACAGGGTTATCACTCTCCCCCAGCCTATGATCGATGTTAAGGGGACCAAATATTCAACAAGCATCACCCTTTTGCCCTACACCTCAGCTGTTCTTATGGTAGATCCCAATCCGGCAGCACCTGCTGTGCCGGTTTACACTGGTTCTTTGATTTCAGGTTCGTCACCGGCATTGCTGGAGATCTCATACAATCTGACACTGGCTTCTTCCGCCCCTCCTCCGTCTGCCTTTGTGGTCAATGTAAATTCAACTCCCCGTTCAGTTGGCTCTGTTTCCGTATCAGGCAATAAAGTACTTCTGACTCTTTCAAGTCCTGTAGCTGCCGGCGACGCAGTTACCATCGCCTATACAAGGCCTTCTACCAACCCTATACAAACTTCTTCGGGAGGAGTGGCGGCTTCATTTACAGCACAACCTGTAAATAACCAGGTCTCTGCCCCCGTACCTGTTTATGTAAGTTCCGTAATACAGAATGCTGCACCAGGGGTGGTCGAAATGACATATTCCCTCACCCTGGCCAATATAGTACCGTCTGCTTCTGCCTTCGATGTAAGGGCCAATGGCGTCAACAGACCGGTCGGATCAGTTGCCATCGCCTCTGACAAGGTCCGTTTAACCCTCACCTATCCTCTTATTTACGGGGATGTGGTAACAGTTACCTACACAGCCCCATCCACCAATCCTCTTCAAACCTCTGCCGGCGGCCGTGCTGCAAGCATCAGCGCCCGCCCGGTAACAAATAACATAAGTCCTCCCTATCCCGTATTTGTAAGTGCTTCCGTTGAAAACAGTACTCCCACAATCCTTTCAATGGTCTACAGCCTGTCACTTGCCTCTGTATCACCACCCGCTTCTGCTTTCACAGTCACAGTAAATTCGGTTGCAAGAACCGTCAACTCCGTCGCCATATCAGGAACAAGGGTAAACCTTAGCCTTGCAAGCCGGGTCAACAGCGGCGATGTTGTTACCATTGCCTATACAAAACCATCTACAAGTCCTCTGCAAACTTCTGCCGGATCGCAGGCTGAATCTCTTGCCACAAGAAGTGTTACTAACAACGTGCTGGCCGATATACCTGTATATGTAAGTTCCGCTATCAGAGAAGCTGCACCGGCTGTAATCGAAATAACCTATAACATGAGTCTGGCAAACGTCGTACCGGCCACTTCTGCTTTCAGCGTGCTGGTCAACTCCGTGGCCAGATCTGTTTCGGGAGTCAGTATTGTCAACGGCAAAGTTCTGCTAACCCTGGCCTCACGGGTCTATGATGGTGATGCTATTGTATTCTCATACACAAAACCTGCAACCAGTCCTCTTCAGACTGCCGTGGGAGGTCAGGCTGCCAGCATAAGCTCAAGGACTGTCACAAACAATACCGGACCGGCTACTCCTGTCTTTGTAAATGCAGTAATCGAAAATGCTACTCCTTCAAACATCGACATTACCTTTAATATAACTCTTACCGGTACAGTTCCTCCTACTTCAGCCTTTGCAGTCACTGTCAACGGTTCTCCAAGAACCATCGGTTCAGTAGCAATAGTATCAGGGAAAGTCAGACTGACACTCTCGTCTCGTGTTATAGTTGGCGATGTTGTAACTGTTTCCTATACCAGACCTGCCAGCAACCAGCTACAGACAATCTACGGAGGTATAGCGGAAAGCTTTTCTGCACGTTCTGTAATAAATAACTGTGTAGCTCCGGTACCTGTTTTTACCTCAGCTTCTGTTGAAAACAACTCACCTTCAATAGTTGCAATTGGTTTCGATCTCAGTCTTGCCAACGTTGTTCCCGCAACTTCTGCATTCAACGTTCAGGTGAACTCTGTTTCAAGGGCCGTTACCAACGTTGCAATAGTAGGCGGCAGGGTGCTTCTTGTACTTGAGTCTTCTGTGGTCTATGGAAATGTTGTCACAGTCTCATATACAAAGCCAGCCACTCTTGCACTTCAGACTCCTTCTGACGGGGAGGTGGCCAGTTTCAGTTCCCGGCAGGTTACAAACAACTGCCTGCCTCCGGTTCCTACAATTCAGAGTGCTGTTGTAGAAGATGCCACACCATCATTCATTGACATCTCTTTTAATACTCCAATCGCAACCACAGTCCCGTCTGTTGAAGCCTTTACACTTATTGTCAATTCAACTGAAAGGCCTGTTGCTTCGGTAAGTGTAGTGTCGGGAAAATTACGGTTTACCCTTGCCAGTCCCCTGCTTTTCGGAGATCTTATAAGAATATCCTATACAAGCTCCGAGTCAAATTATCTGCAATCCGCAGCAAATATCAAGTCTCCCGACTTTTCAGGAGTCCCCGTAACCAACAATATCCTGGCAATACTTCCCGATTTTACTGAGGCCTTTGTCAAAGAATCATCTCCCGGCACCATTGTTGTATACTTCGACATGGTCATGGCCAACGTCATCCCCTCAACTTCTTCCTTTACTGTAATGGTAAATTCAATAGTCCGTGAAGTATCTTCGGTAGTGATTTATTCAGGAAATGTGCAGCTTATACTTTCCTCAGGGATTAATTATGGTGATGTTATAACTCTTTCATATTCAAAACCATTGTCGAATCCCCTCCAGAGTGTTCTGGGAGGCATGGCCGAAAGCTTTCCTGCACGAACAGTAACAAACTACAGGACCGATCCAAGTCTCCCCGACACACCCCCCGTTGTCAACCTGACCTATGCTACAATTTACTATGGAGGATTTATTAGTGAGATAAGTGCCCTGACAAGTTATGATCGAGAAGGTGAAAAACTCATCTATGAATGGACCGCTCCCCAAAATGTTCCTGTCTCTTCCCTGAATGAGGGTTCTATTACATTTCTTGCTCCTGTTTCAGGAATGCAAAGGCTCTACAGGTTTCAGGTTAAAGTTACTGACGGAAGAAATATAGTTACAAAGAGTATAGATGTAAATGTCGTTCCTTACAGGCCTGAACTGGCAATGGCCAGGATCTCAGAAACAGAAGCCAGTGACTTTTACGAGAATGACTACCCGCAAAAGGCTATTGACGGTAATCTGGCTTCAAAATGGTCAGCCCCCGGAGAAAACAACTGGATATCATTCAGGTTTGCCGAACCTTTCAAGATAAACCATCTTGAGCTTTCTCTTCTCCCCTCCTTAAGGCATGAAGCCTATCTGGACATTTATGCTTCAGCTGACGGCAGTAACTGGACCCCAATAATTGTCGGGCTTAACACCTGTTCCTTTTCTGGAGACCGCCAGATTATTGAATTCCCTGTGTATAACAGGAGTATAGAATACTCTTACCTTAAAATAGTCGGTCAGGGGAACCTTTTAAACTCATGGAACTATCTGACCGAGTGCAGGGTCTTTGGTACTTACTTCACAATCCCGGCCGGAGAAAAAACCGAAAAGGAACTTATAACACTTTATCCCAACCCGGCTCTATACTATTTCAATATATCTATTGAAGAAGCATCCCTTACACCCGACAGGTTTATCCTTAGTGACTTTTCAGGCAAGGCTGTCATCGAGGGGGAGATCTATCCGGGAATCACGACTGTGCAGTTACAATCAAACCTGAAGTCAGGAATGTACATCGTTACCCTTATCTCAGACGATATAATTATTTATGCAGGGAAACTGGTGATAGACTGATGTTATGTACCAGACTTCAAAAAGCTCTTATAGCACGGATTGCATAAGGCATACTCTTGTTGAGATTATGCTGCACCCCGTTTGAAAAATCCTGTCCCCAGGCTGTAAGGCTGCTGAATTCAGTCGAACTCCAGTAGTAAGCTTCTGAGAAGTTACCAATGACTTCCCTATTGAAAAAGAGCAGAGCAAGCTCATATCTTGAAGGGAGATACCAGTCTCCGTACATAATACCATCCGCCACAACCGAATAATCAGCACAGGCCTTTGCTGCAAAATCAGACATCGGATTGTCATTTGTCTGCAAGGCAATGATAAGGGTAGTGTTCATCTCTCCGCTTCCGATGCCATCACCAGTGGTATTTGTATATCTTCTGATCCCGTTGTACCATTCAATGCTGTGGTCTGTATCGGATGGCGCAGCAATCAATCCATGTCTGCCATTGTCGTAGACGTAAAATACAATACCTCCACCATATGATTCACCTACATAATGGCTTGTTTCTCCGACAACATACGGATCATCTTCAGTTCCCGAGCCTGAAAGTGAAATGTTATCTCCCGCAGCAATTCTTGTCTCTGATCCGTTTACCGTAGGTTTATTAATAAGATCATTGTAGTCTCCGCTAAAACCATTTTTGGCAAAAAGAGAATAAGGAACGCTAAGAAACCTGGTTGTACCCATATCATTAAAGGCTGACCCCCCAAGGGTGTCAAGGGCAACGTTAAGGAACCAGCTGCCGGCTCCCCAGTCAATAGATCCGAAACTACCACTTATAACATCTCCTTCTCCTATTGCAAGAGCCACAAAACCATAATCATCAGTACTTACATCATGCCTCTCTGCATATGCAACCTGACCGGACGGAGTTCCCTGCACTATCCTGAAACGGAATGCAACGGATCTTCCGGTAAGCGGCTCCCCCTTTTCATTCCTTACAACAGCCTGGTAGCTGAAACCTTCCGGAGCCTGGCTCATTACGGCCGAACAAAGCGGCACAAAACAAAATAGTATTAATATAAGTCTCTTCATCAATACGTTTTTAAAACAACAGCCTGATAAAACATCAGATACATTTATTATTACACCCTGGCCCACACACCTGAATAAAGATCGACCAGCACATAATAGTAGCGCTGGCCTGGAACAAGCGCGATCTCATCGTATTCAAACGGAGCACTTACCAGACAGGTGTATGATTTGTCATCCTCCATGCTGATCCTTACATTAAGATCAAGGTCAAGCATATCACGTGTATTATCAAATTCATAAACATAAACTGCATTCCCAATCCACCATGTTCCCTGAATCTCAATGGGAGCATTCGGATCTGTGGATGAAATATAGCTGTTACCCAGATAAACCTTTCCGGACCTCTGTCCGTCACACTCTGTCTTTTCTATTGTTCCACTTACAACAAGGTCTTTAAACTCAGATGGCTTCTGCGAACCCGGGAGCCCTCCGGGCAGCACTGGATTACTGTCAGGAATTCTGACGGCAATCCTGATCTCATATTCCTTGACCTGAGGAAGCCTGGTAAGATCACAGGGATCCTGGTCAGGTGCTTCAGTCTCGCAACCGCTCATCAGTATTATAAGAAGAGCCAGCAGAGATCTGAAACCGATTTTTTTCTTCTTCATCACAACACAATTATCTTTACTTACTCAACGAGGATGAAATCTATCCTCCTGTTCAATTTCCTGTCTTTTTCAAGAATGTTCGGAGCAATGGGGAGCATGGATCCGGAGCCTTTGGAAATAAGTCTCCCGGCAGAAACACCTCTCTTCACCAGGTAACTCATAATAAGCTGGGCACGTTTCTGCGTAAATGAAACTGATGCAGCCGGACTGGTAGTATTATCAGAGTGTACAATCACTTCAAGTCTCTTCTGAGGATGTTTATTCAAAAGATTGACAATCTGATCGAGCATTATGTAGGCGTGTGAGCTAAGCCTGTCGAGCTTGTCGAAATAAAGATCGGAATTCAAACTGTAAATCCTCATCAGGTTATACAGGTCCCTTTCAAAAGGATCGGTCAGAACTCTTGTTCTTATCCTTGTATTTCTGAAGCCAAGAGCATGAAGCTCCCTGAAAGAGATGTATGAGTCGGTCAGCTCAAGATTCTGGGCCGCAACATAGCTGTACAAGCCAGTTGCCGGGTCATGAAACTCCTTTAAGCTGTATTTCTGAGGCACCACCCTGAAGCGTGGGTCACTAAGGCCTAACCTCTCAGAAGATGACAATATCTCTACCACAAAGATAGCATTCTGCCTTATTTCGTCCTCATCTGAAAAATGTGTAAGGATATGCGCATTCGGGTATTCCTTTATATCAACTATGCGATCCTTCTCAGATGCTATAGATGCTATACGGGAATCCCTTTCTCCTGCGCTGCCGACTGCCACAACTTTTTTGGAAATCCCGGCCCTTCTGACAGATCCGTCTTTCTCAGACTTAATAACAACACCCATATTAACCAGATATTCTCCTTCTTTTGAGAAAGCATGTCTGACAGAAGACCCTGTCCCCTTAGATCCGTCACCAAAATCCCAAGTGTATTCAATAATCCTGTAACCAGGTATGCTCGATTCGAGCCCGTTGAATTCAGAAACTTCACCTGCTATAACAGCATCGGGACCAGCTATGAAAGGCTGGACAAAATCTCTGAGATCAAGGGTATAAGAGAGTTTGCTGAAATAAAGGGTGCCTGTCCCCCTCTCAATAATATCCAGTTTTACCTGGTAGGTCCCGGGCCCTGCGAAACAATGCCTGACAACAGCTCCATATGCCTCTTTACCGTCGCTAAATGACCAGCGGTAACGAAGGTTGGTGGTATCAGCGGCTATTAGTCCGGTGTCACTGAAGTTAAAACAATATCTGTTAGTCTTCTGAATTTCAGTATAGAATGTCTGAGGAAACAGTGTTTTGAATTCGTAAATGTCTATTGACTGGTCCCTGTTTGTCGAGAAAAAGCCCTTCCTCATAAGGGAATCGGTAACGATTCCAAAGTCATCATAGGGCGAATTGATAGGTTCACTGAGCCTTACAGGACTGGTCCATACAGAATCAATCATCCTTGAAAAAAAGATGTCTTTTCCCCCCAGGCCAGGGTGACCATCGGATGAGAAGAAAAGTTCCCCGGCGCTGTTAATAAAAGGGTAGGATTCATTCCCCGGTGTGTTGATGACAGGACCCAGGTTAACCGGTTCATCCCAGTAATCACCTAGCCACTGGCAGTACCATATATCAGATCCTCCGTTACCTTCAGGCATGTCGGAAGTGAAATAAAGCCTTTTCCCGTCATTTGAAAGAAAGGGAGTGGTGATATTATACCATTCACTGTTATATCTCAGTTCCCTTGTTCTTACCCATTCATTTTCTTCTTTTACTGAGTAGAAAATACCAAGTTTGTTCCTGACGTTTACTATTGATTTTATCGCCCCGTCAACTCTCATATTTCTTGAGTAATAAACCGTATCGCCTGTTCTGTTGAAGGTTACGGGACCATCATTAAACCGGCTTGTGAGACTCTTTGAAAACAGAACTGACCTGGTTTTATTAAGAAGAGTATCAACAAAATTGATTTTGATCTGGCCCCTGTTAAGGGAATCAGAATAATTGGCAAGAAGGTTTTTGCTTCTGTTAGTTGAGAACACTATGCCGTTATTGTAAAAGACCGGGGAGAACTCATCATATTTATCAGTACTGAAAGGTGCTTTTTTAATACTGTAGTAATCCGCCTGGCTGTAAATCGGACTTAGCAGGAAAACTGTCAGGATGATTGAGAGTATTGATTTTATTTTCATTTTGTTATTCATTCTAAGTAAGCTGAAAGAGTTTAAGCACCTAAAACAACAGGGGATTGACCACATCAATCCTGTACCTGAAAAGATACCTTATCATTACTTCATGTGAGCCGTTTGAATATCTTCCAAGTTCTCCAAAATCAAAATCGTAGGTATAGGCAATCTTTAACTGGTTGCTGACCGAAAACTGAAACAGACCTGTAAGGGATCTTTCACTTCTGTATGAAGCCCCTATCCATACTTTATCAAACAGGTTGAAATGGGCATTTATGTCATATAACAGCTTATCTCCTGAAGAATAAGTCAGTAAGGCAGAAGGCATAAAGCCAACTTTTTGGGAAAGTGAAAACAGATATCCTGTGTTTAGGACATAATAATAGTCCCCCGGCTCAAATTCAATAGAATATTTGTTTTTGTCAAAGTCAAACTTATAACCAAGAAGACGGGGAACAGACAGCCCGGCAAAGAAATTATTGTTGTTATACCACATACCGAAGCTGAAATCCGGTACTACAAAGACCCTTGAATCAATCAGGTAATAATCATCTCCCGGGTCGATGACTACCAGGTCGGACCAGGCTGTGTTGGTGGTAATAATTCCTCCGCCCAGTCCAAGGGAAAGACTGCCTTGCCCAACTTCTATATTATACGAATATGCCGCTTTTATCTGGGTCTCTTTTGTCACGCCAAGCTTATCATTAGCAATTATCAGTCCAAGCCCCATCCTTGAGTCAACCAGGGGAGCATCGAGAGAAAGGGTCATAGTCTCGGGAGAACCCGTTATTCCTGTCCACTGTCTTCTGTAGAAAGCCGCCATATTAAGTGCTCCCCGGCTTCCGGCTGTTGCAGGATTTATGGTAAGCGGATTAAGTATATACTGACTTGTAACAGGGGTAAGCTGGCCCGAAAGGCTGACCGGGATTAAAAGGAGAAGTATGGTTCTTACAATCTTATTCATCAGACAATAATTTTGATTTTAATGATATAATGAAACCCACATATCTGATAATTATATACATGCGGGTTTGTGTATGTAATATATGTGGGTTTCATCATCTGTCTTTTTCCTGAAGTAAATCAGATAATCCTAATGCTAATCTGAAAATTACCTTCTTATAACAATATAGCTGTTGAGGGTCTCGTTTCTTCCTAATTTTATTATCATAAAATATGTGTCGTCCGGTAAAGGATTGCCATTATAGTCAACTCCGTCCCAGCTGTTATCATATTCGAGGTTCTCATACATCTTTGCCCCTCTCCTGTCAAAGACCACAAGCTCAATATTATCCAGATTTTCGATACCCCTGATAACAAAGTAATCGTTCCTGCCATCGTAGTTGGGAGTGATAAGGGTCGGGATGGTAAGGTCATTTATAAAGACAACCACCCTGTCGGTGGCAGGTGGACATGCGCCGTTTGTAACAGTCCAAAGCAGTTCATTCCTGCCAATAAGGAGATTGGTGACTTCCGTTTTAGGATTATCCTGATCAGCAATCAGCCCGGTACCGTAAGTAAAAGTCCAGGCACCGGTCCCTATGGTTACCGGGTCTGCATCCATGACGGTTTTAAAGGAGTATTCAAGTATCTGGTCCGGACCGGCATTGGCAGAAGGCATCAGATCGACAACAACAGTTACGGGTTTAACATCAAAAAAGCCGGAGATCGTTGTGCCTTTTATATAATATGTTCCTTCAGTTGCCTCTTCGGGAGTAGTATATGGCTGAGTGGCAGCTTCATTTAACCAGTAGGTAAAGGTAAGTCCCGGTGTCGAACCTTCCTTTACCGGAGCAGCTGTAAGATCAACAGTTGCAGGTTCGCATACAGGATCAGGATTTGAAATCAGCACAATTGGTTTCCCTGGTGTGGATATAATGACCTCAGCAGAAGTCGGCGATGTACAGTTAAAGGAGTTGGTAACCGTGAAGGTAAACACTCCGGCAGGCAGGCCGGTAATGGTATGAGTCGATCCTGTACCTGTTGTGATAACCTCACCGGGCATCCTTTCAATAGTCCAGGTACCTGAAGGCAG
>CAZXSW010000062.1:0-10047 GCA_964642615.1 uncultured Rikenellaceae bacterium
TAAGGAAGAACATAATCGACAACCAGAACCGTGCCCTGGTGGTGCTTGCACCGAAGCCGGGACTCGAGAACGAGAATATGAAACAGGTCACGGCTGAGCTGGAGGAATACAAAAAGGGACTCAGCCCCGGGCAGGCCGACAGTCTCATCGATGTGACCAACAAACTAATAGCCTTTCAGCAGTCAGAAGACAGTCCTGAAGCCCTTGCAACCATACCCATGCTGGCAATATCAGACATCAATCCCAAAGCTACTGTCTACGACTGCACTGAAGAAAATCTATCAGGAGTAAAACACCTCACACACAGCGAATTCACCAACAACGTCGTATATGCGACTCAATGGTTCGACCTGCGGGTCCTGCCCCAGGATATGCTCCCCTATGCTTCAGTACTATCGTACCTCATGGGAAAACTGAATACTGAAGAATATGACTTCATGACTCTTGACAAAGCCCTTAACATCAACACAGGAGGCTTCTCGACAGGGATAGGAATGAGGCTTTACGACAATGATGACAACAAGGTGGCTCCCCTGCTGACAGTAAGGATGAAGACCACAGCCGACAAGATAGACACCTCGCTCATGCTTACAGGTGAGATAATAAGGAACACTGTTTTTACAGACAGGAACAGGATAAGGGATCTGCTGGCAAGGAGCCAGGCCAACCTTGAGATATCGCTTACGCAGGACGGGATGAACACAGGCCGCAGAAGATTTGAGTCGTATCTCAGCAAGAGGGGGATGCTTATCGAACAGACCGGGAACATAGAATACTACAGGTTCCTGACCGCGTTGCTGGCACAGTTTGACAGGGATCCCGATATGATTATATCAAAGCTTCAGGAGACAGCTGACCTGTTGTTCAGCCGTGGCAACATGACTGCCGCAGTGACCTGCGACGAGGGTGACTTCGGGAAATACAGTCCCGCTTTCACCAGGTTCGCCACCCTCTTCCCCGAAGGCAGTCCGGAACTAAAGACGTGGCAGCTCGATCCGCGTCCCGCCAACGAAGGTATAATGACCTCCTCGAAGGTCCAGTATGTATTCAAGGGATACGATTTCAAAAAGCTCGGAATGCAATGGAACGGGAAATGGAATGTTCTGAGTCAGATCCTTTCGACAGAATGGCTTCAGACTCAGATCAGGGTTATTGGAGGAGCTTATGGTGGCTGGACAAGCATGTATGACTATGGTACTGTTGTCTTCACCTCGTACCGCGATCCCAACCTGACAGGCACTCTGGATAACTATGACAGGACAACTGAATTTCTTAATAACTTCAATGCCGATACGTCGGTGATGACAAGGTTTATCATCGGGACCATTGCAGGACTGGATAATCTTACAACACCTTCACAGAGGGGCGACATAGCCTTCAGCAATTACTTCCGCAACATCACGGCCGCTGATCTTCAGAAGGAAAGGGATGAAGTGCTTACGACGACTGCTGCTGACATAAGGGAGATGGCCGGATTCATAAACGATATCCTGAGTCAGAATGTGATTTGCGTCTTTGGCAACAGCGACGTCATCAAAGCCAACAGCAATGTTTTCGGTAAGCTTATTACACTTGAAAAATAAAAGAAACCAGTGCAGCAGAAAGCCGGGTAAGTGAATCTGACCATGACAGGAGGAAAAACAGGGATTTTAAGCCACATTTTGTGTTTCCGGGCTGTTTAAAAAAAGCTGATTCAGGTTAAACATTTAATCCCTTCGCTTGTTATTTTGAGAAAAGATTTATGTTTAGAGCCGGTAATGGTTAAAATATTAAATCGGGTTATAGATTTTGGCAAAAAGTTATTAAATTACAATTAATTATAGCCTTAATATTTTTAGTTTTCAAAAAAAAACATGACCTTTGTTTTGCAATATATACTTAATTTTTGAATCATGAACATTTACGTAGGAAGCCTTCATTTTAAAATGAGTGAAGCAGAATTGAAAGAACTGTTTGAAGAGTACGGCGAAGTAACATCCGCCAAGATCATTATTGACAAGTACTCCGGAAAAAGTAAAGGATTTGGTTTCGTTGAGATGCCGAATGAATCAGAAGCCAGAAAGGCCATTTCTGAACTCAACGGGGCTGAAGTAAGCGGCAGACACATTATTGTTAATGAATCAATCGAAAGGCCAGAAAGAAGAAGTAATTTCAGAGGCGGAGATAACGATCGCAGAGGCGGAGGAGGAAACAGAAGGGACAACTACAGATAGAACACAAAAATCGAAAACTATGAAAGGCACTGTTAAATGGTATGACAGGGTAAAAGGTTATGGATTCCTCCAAACAGAAGATCAGAAGGACATCTTTATCCACCGTTCAGGTTTAGAAGTATCGCACACAGATCTTGAGGCAGGACAGGCTGTTGAGTTTGAGGTTGAGATGAGGGAGAAGGGGCCGGTTGCCGTCAGAGTAAGAAAGGTAGATTGAATAATCTATAGAAGAAAGAAGAAAAGGGTGCAGGAAACTGTACCCTTTTTTTATGGGAAAAAGCAGGGGGCAGGGGGCAGGGGGCAGGGGGCTGGGAGCTGGGAGCTCACGCCTCATGCCTATACTGATAATGGAGCTTTGCCGTTGCGGCGCCGTCGGTATCGTCAATAAAGCTTTCCGTTTCAGGATCCCATTTTAGGGTGCGGCCCAGTTCGCAGGCTATGTTTCCAAGGGTGCAGACTGTGGCGCTGCTATGGCCGATCTCGACAGGCACGACAGGATCGCGTCGGCTCCTGACGCATTCAATAAAATCAAACTGATGCGGTATCCTGGTCTCGTATGGGCCAGAATGTTCACTGTCTGCGGATTCGGGCGGATTGAAGACAGGGTCGGAGGCTTTAAAAGATCCTCTTGACACCTCTATCCATCCTTTCTCACCCCAGAACTTAACCCCTTTGGTCCTCTCCCCGTCGAAAGGTTCCGAGGTCATAACCACACCGCCGGGATATCTGAACGACATATACTGTGTACCGTCGCCTATGGGTGAGATCTCTGCGGGACCACTCCCGTCCCGATCAAGGCCCCACTGTGCTATATCGAACATATGTGCGCCCCAGTCGGTTGTAAATCCGCCTCCCATCTCGCGATACCAGCGCCACGCGCCCCATATCTTCTCATCTTCTACAGGATCGAGGGAGATAGGTGGATTAAGCTCGTTATTGAAATGGATTGAGGCAGGAAGGGGACCCAGCCAGAGGTCCCAGTTAAGGCCCTGCGGAACCGGCTCCTGAGGAAGGTTATAGGGTGTGGGGGGTGCACCCACAAATGCGTTTACAAGGGATATCTTTCCCAGGGCACCGTCCCTGACCAGTGTGGTGGCATGCCTGAACAGGGAGTCGGAACGTTGCTGGCTCCCGATGGCAAGTATCCGGCTTTTTTCCCTTACCACCCTTACAAGTTCACGGCCTTCCTTTATTGTGAAGGTCATAGGCTTCTCGAGATATACATCCTTGCCGGCATTGCAGGCGGCTATGGCTATCATGGCGTGGGCATGGTCGGGGACCGCTATTACGACGGCATCAATATCGTCGCGCTGCAGCAGCTCCTGATATCTCTCGCAGGTCACGGCAGAGGCATCCTTACCGTTTTTACTGTAGTAGTCGGCCACCCTTATCTCAAACCGCTTCCTCTTTATCTCATAGACGTCACAGCCGGCAACTACGCTTACACCCGGTATCTGGATAAAACCGTTAAGGAGAAACATGGACTGACGTCCCAGGCCTATAAAGCCCAGGCGGACAGTGTCTGAGGGGGCTTCCCTGCAGGAGAAAGCAAGGTTGGGTATTATGGCTGCCCCGGCAATGCCGGCAGCGGTTGAGCCTAAGAACCTGCGTCGTGTCCAGATGGATTTTCCGTCGTTCATAAATATTTTGTTTTAATATGTAATTACGATCCAAACTGCTGTTATCCTCAGCGGCCATTATCCTACGGACCGGAGTAAAGCACACTACTAATTTACATTTTTAAAGAATAATAAAAAACACCTCAGCTCAGAAGCGGCCGAATATCGAATATCTTTTTGTATTGCAGTATATGGATGAATAAAGGAAGAGGCCGTTTACTCCGGTCTCGATCTTTCTCTCGAGGTGAAGCAGGGGTTTTCCCTTTTCAAGGTTAAGGAAGCCGGCGTACCGTACAGGAGCGGGGATGGCCCTGAGCCTCTGCTCCCCTCCCCTTATCTCGACATGATAATGGTCGCGGAGTATCTGAAAGAGGGAACGGTCCTCGAAACTGCGGGCCGTTATCCTGGGAAGATTTATGTTGGCTATATAGCTTATATCGTAAAACACAGGGTCATCATCGAGCAGCCTTAGCCTTTCCATATATATACAGCCCGATTCTTTCTCAAGGGGAGAAAGCGGAAACATGAAGCCGGAAGGCCAGGGTCTGAGTACCGGCCTGACTATTATCCTTGTCCTGAGGTTCCTGTCACCCAGCGCCGAGGTAGTCCCTGACACAGAAAGAATGCCGATCTCCCTGGGCCGCCTGTGAACTATACTGCCCTTGCCCTGGTGCTTACGTATGTAACCCTCGTTTACAAGCGCTCCCAGAGCCTGGCGCACTGTCGGACGTGTCATGCCATATATACGGCAAAGCTCGTTCTCCGAAGGCAAAAGGTCTCCTTCACTGTAGACCTCACCCTCAATATGCTTCCGCAGAATCTCATACAGTCTTCTGTATTGCGGTATGGATCTGTCATCCTTCATGCCTGAATAAATAATTTACGTAAATATATTGTATTTTACTTGTAAATACAAGTAAAAATAAATAATTTTGTATCCATTGAATATAAAGACTATCGGTCCTGTTTTGAAGTAACATTAACTTCACTTATTATTACAAGTTACTTAAACTGCCCGGGTTTCATAAAAACAAGGGAAAGAGTCAGGAACAATGTATAAAAACACTAAAAGCAAAGAAGAAAAATGGCAATTCCGGTAATTATGCCCAGGCAGGGACAGTCGGTTGAGACCTGCATAATAACACGGTGGTTCCAGGGTAAAGGTGACAGGGTAAGCGCCGGGGACCTGCTTTTCTCGTACGAGACTGACAAGGCGGCATTTGACGTGGAGTCGCCCGCTGATGGCGTCCTGCTCGAGGTGTACTACGGAGAGGGCGACGAGGTACCTGTACTGGCCAACGTCGCCGTGATTGGAGCCCAGGGTGAAGACACAGCTGAGTTCGGCTCCCCATCACCACAGTCGTCCGGGGAAGTGGTTTCCGGTGCCGGTGCGAAAGCTGCGGGTAGTTCCGGCATAACAGCCCCCCTGTCCCAGGCTGCGGCTGCCATCCGGCCTCCTGAAGAGTCCCGGCTTAAGATATCTCCCAGGGCAAGGATCCTTGCCCGAACCTCAGGTATTGACACAGCCACAGTAAGCGGCTCGGGACCCAACGGCAGGATAGTAAGCTCCGACATAGAAAGGGTGCTGTCTGCTGTCTCAGCCACTTCCGTATCTGCCGTGCCGCAACAGGAGTTCAGTGATCAGCCTCTCTCAGGTGTCCGCCGGCTGATAGCCAAAGCCATGCATCAGTCGCTTCAGAACTCGGCCCAGCTGACACACCACATGAGCGCCGACGTAAGAAGGCTGCTCGATTCAAGGAAGAGAATAAAAGCCTCCCTGGCCGCAAATGAGCCGGGCATAAGGGATATCACCCTCAACGACATGATATGCATGTGCGTGATAAGGGCTCTTAAGAAATTCCCTGCACTCAATGCCCACCTTCTCGACGAAAGCATCAGGACCTTCAGCGGGGTGAACCTCGGAGTGGCTGTTGACACTCCGCGGGGACTTATGGTTCCTGTAGTAAGAAATGCAGACGGGATGGATATAAATCAGCTGTCGGAGGAACTAAGAAGGGTTGCCGACGCTGCCAGGAAAGGGAATATTGATCCCGGACTGATACAGAGTACGGCTGCCTCATTCACGGTTTCCAACCTTGGCAACTACGGCGTCGAGATGTTCACACCCGTAATCAACCTGCCACAGGTTGCCATACTAGGAGTATGTACCATCATCAACCGTCCCGTCAGTCCCGACAGCAACACCTTTGCCTTCGTACCCTATATAGGTCTTTCTCTTACCTACGACCACAGGGCTGTCGACGGTGGACCGGCTACGGTGTTTCTCAGGGAGGTGTGTAAGGAGATTGAGGCGTACAGCCGTGAGGCGTGAGGCGTGAGCCCTCTAAGGGAGAGAGAGTAAGTATGATAGCAGAAGTAAGTATGATAGTTGAATAAATGGAATAAAGACAAAAGACAAAAGACAAAAGTAAGATATTCTCTTGAATATTAAGTATATATAAGAAACATGGAACACGAAACTAGGAACTTTTCACCCTGCTATCATCTATACCCTTCCAATCATCCAGGTTTTTACTTTGTTCTTTTATCTTTTGTCCTTTATCTTTTTTCACAACATATTTAAAGTAATACTACAACACATATGCCTAAGAGTCAATATATTGAACCAAAAACTGTAAGGAGAGCTCAGTTCATTGAGTTTGACAGGATTCCTGTTAACCAGTATAACAGGACCATTGATGAGGAGAAGGCTGAATACAGCCGCGAGGATTTCGTAAGGATATTCCGCGACATGGTTATAATACGTGAGTTTGAGACAATGCTTAACCTCATAAAGACGACCAACGAGTACAGGGGTATTGCCTATGACCATCCGGGTCCCGCCCATCTGTCGATAGGCCAGGAGGCTTCGGCCGTTGGCATGGCATATACCCTGGGGATCGACGATTTCATCTTCGGATCGCACCGCAGTCACGGCGAGATTCTGGCCAAGGGTCTGTCGGCCATCGACAAACTCGGAGAGGATGACCTGTACACCGTTATGAAAAATTATTTCGGGGGCAGGACGCTCAGGGTTGTCGAAAAAGGGTTTTCGGGAGACATAAAGGCTCTTTCCATACGCTTTCTCCTTTACGGAGCTCTGGCTGAGATCTTTGCCCGTGAGAACGGCTTCAACAAGGGTCTGGGTGGCTCCATGCATGCCTTTTTCACCCCCTTCGGCATCTATCCCAACAACGCCATCGTTGGAGGCTCGGGTGACATATCAGTGGGTGCCGCACTCTATAAGAAGATAAACCGCAAACCCGGCATAGTGGTATGCAACATAGGAGATGCCTCCATGGGCTGCGGGCCGGTGTGGGAAGGGATAACCTTTGCCACCATGGACCAGTACCGGACACTCTGGGGCGGGGATCATAAGGGAGGTCTGCCGCTTATTTTCAACTTCATGAATAACCTTTACGGCATGGGGGGACAGACCATGGGTGAGACCATGGGTTACGGTATCCTTGCCCGCATAGGCGCCGGCATCAATCCTGAGATGATGCATGCTGAAAGGGTCGACGGATATAATCCTCTGGCCGTAATAGATGCTTTTAAAAGGAAGAAAAGGATACTCGACGAGAAGAGAGGGCCTGTGCTGCTTGATACCCTGACCTACAGGATAAGCGGTCATTCTCCTTCAGATGCCTCATCGTACAGGTCGAAGGAAGAGATTGAAGCCTGGCAGAAAGAAGACTCCATCGAAGCCTATGGCAGCAGTCTTGCCAGCTCAGGCATAGCTGACGAAGCCCTGCTCGGTGATATACGCAGCGAGACGGCGGACCTGGTAAGGGATATACTGCAGCTCAGCATAGACGACACCATATCACCACGACTGGATCTCATCTCAGATCCCGATATGATAGGCAGTATGATGTTCTCTAACGGATCAGCTGACCGTATGGAAGACAGGACACCCGAGGTGCTGATACCCCTTGATGAAAATCCAAGGGTAAGATCTATAAGGACAAAGGAGAGGTTCTACAAAGACTCTGAGGGCAAGCCTGTGTCAAAGGCAAGGCTGTTCCAGCTCCGCGACGGTATCTTCGAGGCAGTGATAGACCGCTTCTACAAAGATCCGACACTGGCAGCATGGGGTGAGGAGAACCGCGACTGGGGAGGAGCCTTTGCCGTATACCGCGGTCTTACCGAGGCCCTGCCCTACCACAGGCTATTCAACTCACCGATATCTGAAGGCGCCATAGTGGGTACAGCCATAGGTTACGGCATGTGCGGCGGAAGGGTCATCGCTGAGATCATGTACTGCGACTTCCTTGGCCGTTCCGGTGATGAAGTGTTCAACCAGCTACCGAAATGGCAGGCCATGAGCGGTAACATAATAAAGATGCCTGTAGTGGTAAGGGTATCTGTCGGCTCTAAGTATGGGGCCCAGCATTCACAGGACTGGTCGTCGCTGGTGGCGCATATACCCGGACTGAAGGTTGTCTTTCCGGCCACCCCCTACGATGCCAAAGGGCTTATGAACAGCGCTCTCCAGGGCACAGACCCCGTTATCTTCTTTGAAAGCCAGAGGATATATGATACAGGTGAGATGTTCCATGAAGGAGGAGTACCTGAGGGGTACTACGAGATTCCGATAGGAGAACCCGACATCAAGGAGAAAGGAGATGATATAACACTGTTGTCAGTCGGGGCCACTTTATATACTGTTATAAAGGCTGCCGGGATCCTTAAAGAGAAATACGGGATCAGTGCCGAAGTAATTGATGCAAGGTCACTGGTACCATTCAACTATGAACCTGTCATCAGCTCAGTTAAAAAAACGGGCAGGATACTACTGGCAAGTGATGCCTCCTCGAGGGGATCGTTTCTCAAGGATATGGCCCAGACAATAACAGAGCTTGCCTTCGATCATCTCGATGCACCTCCTGTTGTTGTGGGATCGAGGAACTGGATCACCCCGGCACATGAGATGGAGGAATATTTCTTCCCGCAACCCGGCTGGATAACAGATGCCATTCATCAGAAGATCATGCCGCTCAGCGGACATCAGAGCAACACCGACCTCTCGGATGAGAAGGCTCTCAGACTTAACAGGGAGGGAGTATAAATCCTTTTTGATATATTTGCTCCATAAATCAATCATATGGAAGATATAGCAGAAAAGATCAGGGCCAAATCAGGCTTTATAGTCGACATGGACGGCGTCCTTTACCATGGCAACAAACTGCTGCCGGGAGTACTCGAGTTTGTTGACTGGCTCAATTCATCAGGAAAACAGTATCTCTTCCTGACCAACTCAAGCGAGAGGACTCCCAAAGAGCTGCATGAGAAGCTTAAGCGTCTCGGAGTGAATGCCGGAGAGGAGCATTTCTATACAAGCGCTCTGGCCACAGCGGCCTTTCTGGCATACCAGAAACCCGACGGGAGCGCCTTCGTCATAGGCGACGCGGGTCTGATAAATGCCCTCTACGGGATAGGCTACACAATAAATAATGTCAACCCCGACTACGTAGTTGTCGGAGAGACACACGGATACAACTTTGAAAAGATAGAACAGGCTGTAAACCTGGTAATGAAGGGAGCAAAGCTTATCGGGACGAATCCCGATGTAAGCGGGCCAATCGAAAACGGAGTCACCCCCGGCACCAAAGCCCTTGTGGCCCCTATCGAGATAGCTACAGGCAAGAAGGCCTATTTTGTTGGAAAACCCAACCCTCTGATGATGCGTATTGCCCTGAGAAAACTTGGTGTAAGAAGGGAAGATGCCATCGTCATTGGCGACAGGATGGAAACTGATGTGAGGTGCGGCCTTGAGTCGGAGATAGACACCCTGCTGGTTCTCAGCGGCATCACCTCAAGGGACGAGATAGACAAATTCCCCTACAGGCCCCATTTCGTACTTAACGGAGTGGCTGACCTTGTTCAGAAATAATACTGATGGATTACACCAAAGCATATAAAAAAGAACGTAAGGAAGTGGCCTCGTTTATGAGGCGGCTGTATGAACAGGGACTTACAACCACCTCGGGCGGTAACATAAGCATGAGGACAGATGACAACATGATCATCATCACTCCTTCAGGAACTGATAAAGGGAGGATGAGATGGAGAGAGACGGGTGTGATGAATATGCCTGGTGAGAACCTCACCCCGGAGCTTAAACTATCGATGGAGCATGATATGCATCTAATGATCTACAGGAAGCGGCCGGATGTGACTGCCATCGTGCATGCCCATCCGCTTTTCGCGAC
>CAZXSW010000063.1:0-9882 GCA_964642615.1 uncultured Rikenellaceae bacterium
ACTGACGAGATCATCTGGGCCTCGGAAAGAGACGGATGGAACCACCTTTATCTCTTCGACTCTGAGAGCGGTGAGCTTATAAACCAGATAACAAAGGGTGAATGGGTTGTCAGGGGCGTTGAGTTTGTAGATGCCGCAAACAGGCAGATAGTCTTCAAAGCCGGCGGACTTGAACCGGGCGATCCGTATTTCATACACTACTATCGCATCAGCTTCGACGGCACGGGCCTGACCCGTCTCACCGACGGGGAAGGAACACACGAAGTCTCCTTCTCTCCCGACAGGAACTTCTTCATAGACACCTGGTCAAGGGTCGACTCTCCGCCGGTGTCAGTGCTGAGAAGGACTTCAGACGGCTCCATGGTGATGGCACTTGAGAAAGCTGATGCCTCAGAACTGCTTAAGACCGGGATCCGCTTCCCTGAACCCTTCGTGGCTAAGGGGCGTGACGGTGTCACTGACATATGGGGAATAATTATCCGACCCATTGACTTTGATCCTTCCAGGAAATATCCCGTTATAGAATACATATATGCCGGACCCCACAGCAACCATGTTCCCAAAGCTTTCAGGCCCTTTCACGGAGAGATGCATCAGCTTGCCGAACTTGGTTTCATTGTGGTCCAGATCGACGGCATGGGAACCTCAAACAGATCCAAAGCCTTCCATGACGTATGCTGGAAGAACCTTAAGGATGCAGGCTTTCCCGACAGGATCCCGTGGATAAAGGCAGCCGCAGCCATGTATCCGTATATGGATATCACCAGGGTGGGGATATACGGTGGATCAGCCGGTGGTCAGAATGCAGCCGGCGCCCTTCTCTTTCATCCCGAATTCTATAAGGTTGCCGTGGCTGCCTGCGGCTGTCACGATAACAGGATGGACAAGATATGGTGGAACGAACAGTGGATGGGCTGGCCCGTTGGCGAGGAATATGCATCGTCATCCAACATCGAAAATGCCTGGAGGCTCAGTGGAAAGCTGCTGCTTATAAACGGTGAGATGGACGATAACGTTGATCCTGCTTCAACAGAACAGCTTGTCGATGCCCTTATTAAGGCAGACAAGGAATTTGAATACGTGTTTGTCCCGGGAGCACAACACATAAGCGACGGCGGGACCTACGGGGCAAGGAAACGACGCGATTTCTTCGTCAGGCACCTCCTTGGTGCCGAAACTCCCGACTGGAACCTTAACAGTAAGACTCAATAATGAAAAAGCGACTTCTGGCCCTGACTGTTTATGCCCTCTTCTGGCTGGCCTTCTTTATTGCCGCACGCCTGTTCTTCATCCTCTCAAAGATACCCGAAGCCTCAGGCTTCAGCCTTACCGATCTCCTTGCCACCTTCCGCCACGGCATCCTGCTCGACGCCTCCGCCATAGCCTACGTCATGGCTGTGCCGATGCTTGTTATGCTGCCCGGACTATGGTTCAGCGGCGACTGGTACAGGCGTTTTTTAAAGATATATACATGGCTGTTCATTGTCGCAGGTACGCTTATCGTCGTCGGAGATTCCATCCTCTACAGGTACTGGGGATTCAGGATGGACTACACACCGCTTCTCTATCTGAAAACCCCCAAAGAGGCTGCCGCTTCGGCCACTCCCATGCAGATGGTCTTCTTCGTGCTTTCAGTGACCGCCGTTTCTGCCCTCTTCATATGGTTATATAACAGGTTTGCCGATAGCTTCTTCAGGAGATTTGAAAGAGTCCGTTTTATTATACCCTCTCTTCTCTTCTTCCTTCTTCTTTCAGCTTCCCTTATCATCCCGGTCAGGGGAGGCGTGGGGCTGGCCCCGGTAAACGCCGGAAGCGTCTATTTCAGCAGGGAGATGTTCCTTAATCACACTGCTGTCAACGTGGTCTGGAATGTAGGAAGCTCCCTCTTCAACCAGCGACCCGTTGAGAATCCCTATGTCTTTGGCGATATCGGGGAGGCCAGGAGCCTTGTGGCTGCCCTGACCCGCCGTAAGAGTCCGCCAGTCAGTGTTCTTGATACAGACCGCCCCAATGTCCTTATAATAATACTCGAAAGCTTCGGTAATTACCTTGTGGGCTCACTAGGCGGCGATCCTCTTACCACGCCGCGGCTTAACGGCTACTCGGACCAGGGTATCCTCTTCAGCTCTTTCTATGCTTCGGGCAACCGTACAGACAAGGCACTGCCTGCAATACTGAGCGGTTACCCTGCCCAGCCTGCCGTGTCAATAATAAAAGAGCCCAAAAAAGCCCAGACCCTTCCGGGCATAGTAAGCACACTCCGACAGGCCGGTTACAGCACATCGTTCTGGTATGGCGGCGACATCAACTTTGCCAACTTCAACTCCTACCTTATCTCGGCAGGCTTTCAGGATATTGTTACCATGGAAGACTTCGACCCTGCCACCTATAACTCCAAGTGGGGCGTCCACGACCATATTCTTCTCGAAGCCCTCAGGGATTCTATGAAGACGACTCCTGAGGAACCCTTTCTGAAGGTGGTCCTTACCCTCTCGAGCCATGAACCCTTTGAGGTACCAATGGAGACTGCCTTTGAGGGACGTGATGATCTGACAAGGTTCAGGAACTCGGTGTACTATGCCGACAGGTCAGTGGGTGAGTTCCTCGACTTCGCCACAACCACGGAATGGTGGGACAACACCCTTGTCATCCTCCTGGGAGATCATTGCAGGAGAAGATCAGTGAGCGACCTCGTCTATTCGGAAGATATTTACAGGGTACCCATGCTCTGGCTGGGAGGAGCCCTCGATACTGCCGGGATGAAGGTGACTGTCACAGGCAGCCAGGTTGACCTTGCGCCGACCCTTCTCAGCCAGCTTGACCTTCCCGGTGATTATACCTTTGGTAAGGACCTTTTTTCGGAACAGCCGGCTTCCTTTGCCTACTATGCCTTTAACGAAGGCTTTGCCTTTGTCACCGACAGCTCCCGGGTGGTTTATGACCATAAGGCAGGCAGTTCATTGGTTATGGAAGGTGCCTCACCCGGTACGGCTGAAAAAGCAGGGAAAGCTTACCTCCAGGTTCTCCTCGACGACTACCTGAGCCGTTAAAAGGGGATTTTACAGGCACCTCATGTCATTAAAAAAGAGCAAAAGTGATTACTTAATGGATATCATTCCCCTGTCCAGTGCCTTTCTTAAGCTTATTTCACTGGTTATGTTGCCGGTTATAAAAAAATCACTACATTTGCGCCCTTAACAACAAAGTGAATATCCTGAGGCAAAAAAAGGCAATTCCCCGGCATGTAAATGAGTTCATTCTTTCCGGGATCACTGATTCCCAGCTGCCGGGACCACTGTACAAAATTTACCAATGACACAATTTAATGAAATGGGTTTTACACCCGGCATCCTGAAGGCTGTTCAGGATCTGGGCTTTGATAATCCTTTGCCTGTTCAGGAAAAGGTTATGCCGCTGATGCTTGAAGGCACGCGCGATATTATAGCGCTGGCCCAGACAGGCACAGGAAAGACTGCAGCATTCGGACTACCGCTTGTTCAGGCCACTGACAGTTCAATCCCCGTGACACAGGCTCTTATCCTGTGCCCGACAAGGGAACTGTGCATACAGATAACAGGTGACCTTACTGATTTTGCAAAATACATGGGCGACCTCAGGATCCTTGCCGTCTATGGCGGTGCAAGCATAGAGGCCCAGATGAGGGAACTTAAAAAAGGCGTCCATATAATAGTGGCCACCCCGGGCCGTCTTATCGACCTTCTGGGAAGAAAAGCTGCCAAACTGTCGTCTGTCACATCGCTTATCCTTGATGAAGCTGACGAGATGCTTAACATGGGATTCGTCGACAGCATAAATGATATACTGAGCCATGTCCCCCAGGGCAGGCGCACCCTGCTCTTCTCGGCAACAATGTCGCCGGGCGTGGCAGCCATTGCCAGGGATTATATGACCGACGCCATAGAGATAACCATAGGCACAAAAAACTCGGCTGCCGAGAGTGTAACCCACGGTTACTACCTGGTACATGCAAAAGACAAATACAAAGTGCTTAAACGTATTGCCGACTCCGAACCCGATATCTACGGGATAGTATTCTGCCGTACACGCCAGGAGACAAGGGATGTGGCAGCTAAACTTATGGAGGATGGCTATAACGCCGATTCACTCCACGGCGACCTCTCACAGTCGCAGCGCGATGCAGTGATGCAGAAGTTCAGACAGCGCAGCCTGAGCCTGCTCGTGGCTACCGACGTGGCAGCCAGGGGCCTCGATGTAAACGACCTCACACATGTTATAAACTATACCCTGCCCGACGACCCTGAAGTATATACACACAGGTGCGGCAGGACCGGCAGGGCTGGCAAGACGGGAGTCTCACTCTCAATAGTCCACCTGAGAGAGAAAAACGCCATGCGTCAGATAGCCAGGATGGTTAACAGACCTTTCGAAAGACTTGAGATACCCACAGGAAGCGAGATCTGCGGAAAGCAGCTGTTTAACTGGGTTCGTAAAGTTGAGAATGTGAACACCATTCACCGCGAGATAGAAAGGTTGCTTCCCGAGATACAGGAAAGACTTGCCTCACTGGGCAGGGATGAACTGCTTCAGAGAGTCCTTACACTTGAGTTCGACAGGTTCCTCGACGACTACCGTAACGGTGAAGACATCGTCTCGCCGGCAGAAAAGACTGAAAGGGACGGGAAAGGCAAGGACTGGAAGGAAGGCCGTAACAGGACAGACAGGTGGGAGAGAAAAGAAGACCGCAACGGGAAGAGCGGCTATAAAGGCGAAAGCGGAAGCGGAAGCTTCAGCCGTAACGGGAAAGGCGGAAAGAACGGGAAAAACGGTAAAAGTGGTAAGAACTACCATCAGCCCGACAGTACCAGGCTCTTTATCAACCTTGGCAAGTCCGACGGCTTCTATCCCGAACAGCTTATTGAACTGCTTAACAGCAGGACAAAAGGTAAGAAGATACCTGTGGGAAAGATTGACCTTTTGAAAAACTTCTCCTTCTTTGAGGTAGAAAAGGAATACAGCGGTCCGGTTATAAAAGCACTTAATAACTCAAGGTTCGGCGATACCCGCGTGGTTGTCGAGCCCGCCCAGGGAAGGGATGAATAGACCTCTACAGCGTCTCCAGCTCTATCTCTTCGTCACCGGCAACTTCTGAGAGCCTGTCATCCTCACATTTGAAGGTCCTGGCAGGAAACTTCTTAAGCAGCGTATAGTTGTGGGTTGCCACAATGACGGCCCTGCCCGTGGTGCTTATATCCCTGAGAATCCTTATGATGCCCTCTGAAGTCTCGGGATCGAGGTTGCCCGTCGGCTCATCTGCAAGGATGATGTCGGGATCGTTGAGAAGCGCCCTGCCTATGACGACACGCTGCTGCTCACCACCCGAAAGCTGATGGGGCATCTTGTAGCCCTTGAGCTCAAGCCCTACCTTCCTGAGTACATCATCTATCCTGGCAGCTATCTCATCCTTGTTCTTCCAGCCTGTTGCCTTCAGGACAAACTCTAGGTTCTCCCTGACGGGCCTGTCGTTGAGCAGCTGGAAGTCCTGAAATACAATCCCCAGCTTCCTTCTGAGCATGGGAACCTCTTTTGGCTTAAGGGAAGCCAGGTTGTAGCCGGCTATAACACCGCTGCCTTCCTTTAAAGGCAACTGGGCATTAAGAGTCTTTATAAGACTGCTTTTTCCGCTGCCTACCCTGCCAACAAGATAGACAAACTCACCCTTGCTTATACTCAGGTTTACATTGGTCATGACAAGGTGATCCTGCTGCCATATGTTACAGTCAATCAGCTTTATGACAACATCGAGGGGAAGAATCTCTTCCATTTTTCAGGCTTTTTACCCGCAAAATAGCAAAGAATTGATAAATAACCTTTGTATGTTAATAAAATCAGTAATAAAGGCCCGCCCCCGGCGTTTAATAATTGTAATTTTACGTTTGCCGTGAAATTGGCAAAAACAGTTATATATGGCTTATAATAAGCTTATTACAGGCTTATTTCAGAGTCAGGCTATAACATGTTCTTTTTTGTTGTGCGATGAAAAAATCAAGTTATGAACAGATTTAAACTGATTTTAATACTTATTCCCCTTCTTGCCGCTGGACTGAGACTGCCGGCCCAGGTCTCTTTTTCCGACAACGGCAGGGCTTCAGCCTTCTATCAGGCTATGGAGTTGTTCAACAAGGAGAAGTATCCTGCAGCCATAAGGCTCTTCGATAACTTCCTCACAGAGGCCGGAGACCAGAATACCACCCTCCTCGACGACGCCGAATACTACGCTGCACTGTCGGCCCTCAGGCTTTTTAACCCCGATGGTGAATACAGGATGGTGATGTTCATGGCAACCCATCCCGAGAGTCCTCATAAGAACAACGGTAAGATCGATCTTGCTGATTACTTCTACCAGAACCGTAACTACAGGAAGGCCGTGACCTGGTATGCCGATGTCGACAGGTTCATGCTCGGCGATGACAAACAGGCACAGTACTTCTTCCGCTATGGCCATTCCCTTTATATGAGGGGAGACAAGCAGAAGGCCCTCCTTATGTTCGACGGCATAAAGGACATCGACACCCCCTACACACCACCGGCAATATACTATTCGGCCCAGATAGCCTACGAAGACAAGATGTACGATACGGCTCTCGAAGGTTTCAGCAGGCTTCAGGACGACCCTACCTTCGGTCCTGTGGTACCGTTTTATATAGTTCAGATATTATACCTTAAGAAGGACTACGACCAGATACTTGCCATGGGGCCCGGACTCCTTAAGTCGGCTCCTGCCGACAGGGCTGCCGAGCTTCACCGCTTCATAGGAGATGCCTACTATAACAAGGGAAGATATGCCGAGGCCGTTCCCCACCTCGAGAACTATACCTCGAAGGTTAAGACGGCCGGCCGCGAAGACAGGTATCAGCTTGGATACAGCTACTACAAGACAGGTGAGATAGACAAGGCTATCCAGGTCTTCCTGGGGGTGGGTGCACGGTCCGACCTTATAAGCCAGAACATATGGCATATTCTGGGCGACTGCTATATACAGAAGGACGACAAGGAACGTGCCCGCTTTGCCTTCGGCGAAGCCTCCAAGCTCACCTTCGACGACCAGATTGCCGAAGAGTCACTGTTTAACTATGCCAGGCTGACCTACGAGACATCCTATTCACCCTTCGGGGAAGCTATAGAGGCCTTCAGGACCTATATAGACAAGTACCCGGGATCGGACAGGATAGAGGAAGCTTATAACTACCTGGTGGCTACCTTTATGCAGATAAAGAACTACAAGGCTGCCCTGGCTTCACTCGACAAGATACAGAATAAAGACAGCAGGCTCGAGGAAGCCTACCAGAGGGTAACCTTCTTCCGTGGACTGGAGCTGCTTAATAATATGGAACTCGAAGCCGCCGTGGCTATGTTCGACCGGTCACTCATGTACGAGAGGTACAACAGGGATATACGCGCCAGAGCCCTCTACTGGAGAGGTGAGTCGGCTTACCGCCTCGGTCGCTACGCGGCTGCCCGCAACGACTACCAGGAGTTCATGGGTATCCCCGGAGCCTCCTCCCTCGAAGAGTACAGACTCGTCAGATACAACCTTGCCTATACATGGTTCAACCTTAATGAATACCAGCCGGCCCTCGACCATTTCAAAGCTTTCGAAACAGCCGGAGCTGCCTCCGACAAAGAGCTCCTCGACGATACAAGGTGCCGGATCGCCGACTGCTATTTCATAACCACCAACTACCCGATGGCTATCTCATACTACGACAAGGTGACAGGCAACGGCAGGTCCGACATCGACTATGCCATGTTCCAGAAAGCGTTTGCCATGGGACTGATGAATGACCACAAGGGAAAGGTCGACGTTCTTACATCACTCATATCAAAATACCGCTCCTCATCACTGGTCCCCAATGCCATCTTCGAGAGAGGCCGGGCCTATATTGTGATGGAGAACATACGGGCCGGCGAAGCCGACTTCAACACGGTAATCACATCATACCCGTCGAGCCCCTATGTTCCAAGGACTATTGTTCAGCTTGGACTCCTTTACTACAACCTGGGCGAGAACAACAAAGCCATTGAACAGTATAAAAAGGTAATTGAAAACTTCAGGACCACACCGGAGGCACGCTATGCACTTACAGGACTGAAGAACGTCTATGTCGATATGAACGATGTCGAGACTTACTTTGCCTATGCCAAAACACTTGGCGACTATGGCGATGTGTCACGTACAGAAAGGGATTCACTCCTCTATATGTCAGGAGAGAACCTGTATATAGAGGGTAACTGCGAAAGGGCAAAAGAGGTCTTCCGTAACTACCTTAAGGAGTTCTCTGAAGGAAGCTTCAGCCTCAACGCCCGCTACTACCTTGCAGAGTGCCTCAGGACTTCGGGCGAGAATGCCGCGGCTCTCACCCTGTACCAGGATGTCATAGCCGTTCCAAGCAACCCCTTTATGGAACAGTCGCTGGCAGCCGCTGCCGGGATACTGTTTGCTGATGAGGACTACCCGACGGCCCTACGTTACTACGAAAGACTCGAGACTATTGCCGCCACCGCAGGCATGCTGACGACCTCGCTCAGGGGTCAGCTCAGGGCAGCCTACGAGACCGGCGACGCCCAAAAAACAATAAGGGTGTCCGGCAAGATAGCTGATGCAGCAGGAATACCCGATGAACTAAGTCGCGAAGCTCTCTTCATGAAAGCCAAGGCCCACTACAGCCTTAATGAGTTCGACGAGGCTCTGGCAGGATTCAGGAAGGTGGCAACAGAGATAACAAGTGCTGAGGGCGCCGAATCAAAATACAGGGTTGCCGAACTGCTCTTTAAAAAGAACCTTCCTGCTGAATCCGAAAAGGTGGTGAATGAGTTCATAACCCAGAACACCCCGCACCAGTTCTGGATGGCCCGTATGTTCCTCCTCCTCTCAGACATTGGCGTTGGAAAAGGCGACATCCTTCAGGCCAGGGCAACGCTCCAGAGCCTCAGGGAATATTATACGGTCACCGACGACGGAATCCTCGATGAGGTCAGGGAGAAACTGGCAGCCATCGATGCCATGGAAAAGAGTGGAGAAGCAACATCCGCCTCCGGTAATTGAAAATCTGATATGTGATTGAGAATAATTGTAAAGAGATGATGAAACCCGCATATATTGCTTATTGTAACACGTATGTATGTTATTTTCAGATATGCGGGTTCCATCAGACCATTAAATTAAAAATTACTTACTGATGAAAAGATATTTGGTTTTTCTGGGATTAGCCTCCCTTCCCTTCCTGCCGGCACTCCCGCAGCAGGATCAGCCCCAGCTGAAGCGGGAGATAACTCTCTACAATCCATATAAGCCAACACTCCAGGATGTCGAAAAGAGAAGCTTCCTGCCTGAGATAAACGATTCGGTGGCTTTTACCCCCGACTTCACATATGAGATAAACACTACTCCCTTCTCTCCCGATTATAACATCACCCCGCTTAAGGCTGCCACACTGCACCCCGATCCCCTGACAAAGCTGTATAAGAGCTATATAAACGCGGGTTTCGGTTCCTACGTAACACCACTGGCCGAGATAAGCATAAGCAACGAACGGTCTAAAAAAGGAGCCATCGGCTTCTACGGAAGACACTACTCCTCGGGAGGTAAGCTTGTCCTCGAAAACCTCGAAAAGGTCTATGCCGGATATATGGATAACGATGCTTCACTCTATGGCAAGAAGTTCTTCAGAAAGAACTATATAGCCGGTTCTCTCGACCTGATCCAGAAAACCAGGTATGCCTACGGCTACGACCCCGCCATAAGCGATTATGTAGCTGAGAAAGACTCTGTCAGGCTCGGACTTCTAGACTTCGGGGGAGAGCTGTCTTTTGCCTCACTTAACCTCGACTCGGCTGAGTTCT
>CAZXSW010000064.1:0-9713 GCA_964642615.1 uncultured Rikenellaceae bacterium
AGGCTCACGCCTCACGCCTAAAGGCTCACGCCTTCTTCAAGCTCCCCGCCCCCTGCCCCCCGCCCCCTGCTCCCCGCTCCCTGCCCCCCGCTCCCTGCCCCCTGCCCCCTGCTCCCCGCCCCCCGCCACCGCCTTCCACACCAACCCGCTCCCAAACGCATAAGCAAAATACTCCACCGAAGGCATCTCCTCTGTAATGATCACATTAGCCACCTTGCCTTTGGCTATCGACCCATGCGTCTCCCCCAGTCCCATAGCCCATGCCCCGTTGATGGTAGCTGCATTGAGGGCTTCGGCCGGCAGCATACCCAGCTTAAAACATGCCAGCGACATGATGAGCTTCAAATTACCGGTCGGACATGACCCCGGGTTGTAGTCCGAAGCCAGCGTAACAGGCAGTCCCGCCTCAATCATCTTTCCCGCCGGTGCATCCGGCAGTCCCAGGAAGAGCGCCGACCCCGGGAGCAGCACAGGCATGGTATCCGATGCGGCCAGAGCGGCAATCTCCTTATCCCCGGTTCTCTCAAGGTGGTCTACAGACAGGGCGTTATACTTAACTCCCGTCTCAACCCCTCCTGAGAAGCCCAGCTCATTGGCATGTATCTTCGGTATGAGTCCGTATTTCAGTCCCGCCATAAGTATCCTTTCAGTGTCGTGGACCGTGAAGAAGCCGTCGTCGCAGAAAACGTCTATATAGTCGGCCAACTCTTCAGATGCCACCTGCGGTATCATCTCGTTAATTATTACATCGACATATTCCTCCCTCCTGCCCCTGTATTCATCAGGCACGGCATGGGCACCAAGAAAGGTTGCCCTGACGGCTATGGGAGCCGTCTCGCGGATACGTCTGATAACCCTCAGCATCTTCAGCTCGTCGGCGGTGTTGAGTCCGTAGCCGCTTTTTATCTCTACGGCACCGGTACCCTGACTGATGATCTCCCCAATCCTTTCCATGGACTGGCGGTATAGTTCATCCTCGCCGGTGTTATGAAGCAGGACGGCTGAGTTAAGGATTCCTCCGCCGCGGGCGGCAATCTCTTCATACGACAGACCCGTTATCCTGTCCGTGAACTCCTTCTCGCGGCTGCCGGCATACACAAGATGCGTATGGGAGTCACAGAAAGAAGGAAACACAAACCTGCCGCGTGCATCAATGACTTCTTTGTCTTCATCATCCCTCAGCTCCGAAAGGTCCCTGTCGCCCATCCGGCCATAGTCACTTATCAGTCCGCCACTGCACCAGAGAAAGGCATCGGTGATGACATTAAGCTCAGCAAGCTCCTTCCCCCTGACAGGCCCCTGGCTTCCCGGCGGCGAAGCCACCAGTCCCTTTATGTTGGTTATAAGCAGACCCATATATAGGTATATAATGGTAAAATTGTTCTTCTAAGGTAGCAAATATTGAAAAATGAGATCACGATATCAATTATTCTTTATATTTATAACTGTTAACCAAAGCCATAACCTATGAAGAAATTTTTTCTTGTTTTATGTGCCTTCCTCGTCACCCTGACCCTTGCTGCACAGGATAAACCTGTCAAGACAGGCTGGAAATTCGGAGGCGCACTTCCTGCAGTGTCTTTTGACTCTGACCTGGGATTCCAGTATGGAGCCCTCTTCGAACTCTTTAACTATGGTGATGGAAGCAAATATCCCGATTGGTACGATCATACCTACACCGAAATATCCCGTTTCACCAAGGGCAGCGGTATCTACAGGTTTATGTTCGAGTCCAACCATCTAATCCCAGGTGTTGAGCTGGTAACCGACCTGAGCTATCTTCCCGACAGGGCCAACCATTTCTACGGTTTCAACGGCTATGAGTCTGTGTTCAACCCCGACTGGATGGATGATGAGACGGATGCCTACAGGACCAGGATGTTCTACAGGCACGAGAGAAACCAGTTCAGGTTCAAAAATGATTTCTCGGGTAAGCTTTCAGGCGACTACCTCCGCTGGAGCGCCGGCTTTGCCGTTCAGAATTTCAGCGTGGGCTCGGTCGACGTAGAAAGGCTCAACAGAGGCAAGGAGGAAGCTGAGATGCTCCCTTCCATCTCTGAAGAACCCGGTCTCTTCGAGATATACCGCGACTCGCTGGGACTCATAGATGCCAACGAGGCTGACGGAGGATGGGTCAATACTGTTAAGGCTGGACTGGTATGGGACAGTCGTGACAACAGGCCCAACCCCATGAAGGGTATCTGGACCGAACTGGGTATTGAGGCCGCTCCCGGCTTCCTCGGCAACGACTGGGGTTTCTCAAAGCTGTATATCACTCACAGGCAGTATTTCACCCTTGTCGAAAGAGACCTTGCCCTTGTCTACCGCCTTGGCTACCAGACCACACTAACAGGCACAACACCCTTCTTCTACCAGTCGCAGGTCATTACATCACGCCTTACAGGAGCCTCTTCGGAAGGACTGGGTGGTGCAAGCTCACTGCGCGGTGTGATGAAAAACCGTGTCGTTGGCGATGCCTTCTTCTACGGCAACGTTGAGTTCCGCTGGAAACCACTGTATTTCAGGTTTCTGAAGCAGGATTGCTACCTGGGACTTAACTTCTTCTACGACTTCGGTCTTATAACAAAGGATATAAGCCTTCCCGACGACATAAACTCGCGCTTCAGCGACGAGCTGAGTTCATATCTGTTCAACGACTTCTTCAACCCTGGCAGTGAGAAACTGCACCAGAGTGCCGGTGTGAGCATCATGCCGGTTATGAACGAGAACTTCGTCGTGGCTGTCGACATAGGAAAGGCCTTCAATGCCCAGGACGGCAATTTGGGAATAGCAATAGGTCTGAACTACCTCTTTTGATAATACCTTTACAACTGATATCAAGGCGGAGCATAGTTCCGCCTTTTTTTTACTGTATGCCTGAGAGCTGAAGGCACAGGCCTCAGAACCTCTGAAGGAAATAAGCCAGCGTGGTACCCAGGTAGTTGCCCAGTACGTATCCTATTATTCCTCCCGTAATGCCGGTAACAATAACATCTTTATTCCTGAGGGCATTGGCTACAAGCGGTACAAAAGGCGGTGAGAAGATAAAGGCTGCCGAGGTTATAAGGAAATTGTCGGCATCGATCCTGAAGATCTTTGCCAGTATGATATGGAGAATCAGTGATCCGAAATAACACCAGGTGATGAACATAATCAGATCGAACATACCCGGACTGAAGGCAGTCATGAGGTTCGACGAGGAGGCTACTGCCAGGGAGAACACAAGAATAAGGTACATCCCCAGCTGAAAGGTCTTCTCGATAGTGTTTATCTGTCTGACAAGTGAAGCCAGAATCCCGAGTGTTGTTATGCTCAGTACAGCAACCGCATTCCTGTACTGCCCGTATTCGGGAGGTATCAGCATGCTGAGTCCTCCACCGGCAGCTGCGATAAGAACGGTGAGACCAAAAGCCTTAACAAGAGGGAAGAAAGTCTCTTTTTTGAGCATCCCCGAGAAGTTATCGAGGTTTTCGGTCTCCTTTACCAGCTCATCAGCGTCGGCTTTGATGCCGTTTCCATCCTTGTACTTTGGCAGTATGAAGCGGAAGATACGGGGAGCGACCGTTATGAAGAACAGCACAAGAAAGGCTCCGACGATGATGTCGTAGGTATTGAGAACCACGAACCTGTCGGCATCCACGTTAAGCACCAGCTTGAGGGCTGCAAAGTTGGGAGTGCCGCCTGTGTATATCCCCTCAAACATGCCGGCCAGCTTCCATGTGTCCGGAAAGGCATCCTTCCAGATAAAGAATCCGGCTGTTACCATAACCACTCCCGATATAAGGGCAAGAACCACAGAGAGGAAGCCTGTTTTTGCATACTTAAGCCACCTCTTCAGGTTAAGCGAGAACATAATAAGCGGAAAAGCCAGAAGTATAGTGGCAGTCTGCAACAGATCCTGAATACCCTTGATCTTATTGACCATGATGTCATCATCGGCCAGCCTGCCTTCGGCCATAAGGAACTCCATCTCGGCAGTGGGTATGGATGAGCGTCCCAGAAGAGCCTTTTTGTATTCTGTACTTCCCTCCCCGAAGATACCCGAGGTACCGATAGCCAGTCCGACGGCATAGGCTATCACTATCGTTCCTATCTTACCTGCCAGGGACCAGTGCCTGCAAATAAGAATGATGACTACCGGAAACAGAAGGTAGAAGAGTACGAGAAGGATCATTGTGAGCATAAGGGTGGTTTAAGGTTCGGACAAATGTAAAAAAAGCGATTTATCTGTCGATAAACCGCTTTAAAAATAAGTCTTAATGCTTATATGACTTAAGCTTTATTCACACTCATCAAAACTCTTCCTGTACTGTTCTATGGCCTTGAGACTCATACCCATGCTTGAGAAGCCCCCGTCGTGGTACAGGTTCTGCATGGTCACCTTACGCGTTAGGTCTGAGAAGAGGGCTATACAGTAGTCGGCGCACTCTTCAGCCGTGGCATTGCCCAGCGGCGACATCCTCTCCGAGAAATCGACAAGCGAGTCGAAGCCGTGGATGCTGCTTCCTGCAGTGGTGGGCGTGGGTGACTGCGACACTGTGTTGATCCTCACCCTCCTGTCGCGGCCGTATATATAGCCGAACGACCGGGCTATTGACTCGAGCAGGGCTTTTGCATCACCCATATCGTTATAGCCCGACAGGGTTCTCTGTGCTGCCACATACGAGAGGCCGACAACAGAACCCCATTCCTTTATTGCATCGTACTTGTATGAGGTCTGCAGTATCCTGTGAAAACTCAGGGCCGAGATGTCAAAGGTCTTAAGCATATTCTCATAGCTGGTCTGTTCGTACGGAATGTCTTTCCTTACGTTGGGCGACATGCCTATGGAGTGAAGTATGAAGTCGAACTGACCACCGAAATGTTCCATGCTGCCTGCTATAAGCTTGTCAATATCCTCCATGGAGGTTGCATCGGCTGTGATGACAGTGCTGCCCGTTTCATCGGCCAGCTCTTTAATGGTCCCCATGCGGACCGCCACCGGCGAGTTGGTCAGTACTAGCTTTGCTCCATGCTGTGAAGCTTTAAGCGCCACCTGCCATGCTATTGATTTGTCATTAAGGGCACCGAAGATGATGCCTTTCTTTCCTTCAAGTAATGATCCCTGCATCTGTTTGATTTTATAGGTTACTGTAACCTGTTATTCTGATATGTGCTTTATTGAATAAAAAAAGGAATCAGTTGCCGGCCGACTCCAGCAGCTCCCTTGCATTTTCAAGGGCGGTGTCAGATACTGTACTTCCGCTAAGCAGTCTGGCAAGCTCATAAACCCTTTCCTCGGGAGATAACAACCTGACACGGGTAATTGTTGCATCGCCCGAGTCTTCCTTGAACACATGGAAGTGCCTTGTTCCCCTCGATGCCACCTGGGGAAGATGGGTTATGTTGATGACCTGCATATAGTCTCCCATGCCCGAGAGTATACGTCCCACCTTGTCTGCGACCTCTCCCGAGACACCGGAGTCTATCTCGTCGAATATTATTGTTGGCATGTTTTTATTCCTGGTAAGCAACGACTTAAGCGTCAGCATCACCCTCGAGAGCTCTCCTCCCGAGGCAATACGTGCAAGGCTCTCGGGCTCAGTCTGCCTGTTGGCTGAAAAGAGGAAGTCTGCTGTATCTCTCCCGTTGAAGGTAAAGCCATCGCGGGCTTCCAGACGGATCCTGAACCGGGCCTTTGGCATGCCAAGCTCGGTGAGCATCTCCGAGATCCTGTTCTCCACACCCGGAACCACCGATCTTCTCTTCTCCGAGATCTCATCCGACAGTGCGGAAAGGGCTTTTTCCTCTTCCCTGACAAGCTTCTCAAGTTCGCCAAGCCTGCTGTCGCCGGTGCTTATCGAATCAATCAGGGCGGCTATCTCTGCCTTCCTGGCAAGGAGGTCGCTCAGGCTTTCCACCCTGTGCTTCCTTAACAGCGAATATATTGTGTCGAGACGTTCGTTTACGGCAATGAGCCGGGCCGGGTCGGCCTCGACAGCGAATGACAGCCTCTCGGTCTCCCCTGCTATGTCGCGCAGTTCGATATAGGCCGAATCGATCCTCTGCATCAGATCAGCAGCCTCAGGATGATAATCCCTTATCCTCCCCAGAGCCGTCATGGCCTCATTAAGTCTGGTCACCACGGCACCCTCATCAGTCGACAGCAGTGATGCCGTGCTGTCGAGCGCCACCTTTATCTCTTCAGTGTGTGAGAGAAGCTCCTGTTCCTTCTCCAGCTCCTCCTGCTCCCCCTCCCTGAGGCTGGCTTTCTCAAGCTGGTCAAGCTGGAACATGTAATACTCCAGGTCGGCCCTGTTCTTATCCGACGACTCCCTGAGAACAGAGTATTCCTTCTGATAAGTCCTGAAGGCATGGAAATGCTTCCTGTATTCACCCAGCAGTACTGTGGTGTCGGCAAAGGAGTCGATGACGTTAAGCTGGAAGAGATTATCATGAAGCATCAGGGTCTGATGCTGGGAGTGTATGTCAATAAGCCTGTCGCCCAGATCCTTGAGTACATTAAGTGTAACAGGGGTGTCGTTTATAAAGGCCCTCGACTTGCCGGCCGGATTGATCTCCCTCCTCAGCAGGGTGAGAGGCTCAAAGTCAAGGTCATTGGTTCTGAAGAATTCTTCAAGATCATAGTCTTCAACCCTGAAGCTGCCTTCGACTATACACTTGTCGCCCGCGTCGAGCACTGCCGAGCTGTCAGCCCTGGCACCAAGGATAAGTGAGAGGGCGCCGAGGAGTATGGATTTTCCGGCACCGGTCTCGCCGGTTATAATGGTCAGGCCGTCACATGGCTCGATCTCAAGCTCCCTTATAAGGGCGTAGTTATGAACTGATAACTTCTTCAGCATATGCCGTGAGAGCCTTTAGTTGGATGCAAGGATTTTTTCATATTTCGACTTGTTCGCAGGGTCAACCTCGTTGAGAATCTGCACAACACGGCTCTTCTCCTCGGGGAAAGCCTGGCTGAAGATATTAACCAGCTCATCGGCCTTTGACTCCATAACGATCTGCAGGTAGTACATGAAAGGATCGGGCTTTCTCCTCGACACATCCAGCAGCAGCCTCAGACTCTCTGCCATACCTGTCCTGGCCTCCGTTATCCTCGATTCCATCCTGTCGAGTCCCTGTATGTTGTATTCATATACAAAGCGTCTTATCTCCTCGTAGTTCTTGTCGAGTATATTCTTTACAAGCCAGTAGCGGTTACGGTTACGCGAGCCGTCATAGGGCTTCCACCCGGCCTCAGGGGCGTTCTGGGCATTGGTTACTATCTTCTCGGCGGTCTGGAAATAGCCTGTTCCGCCTCCGGCTGAGAAGCTGTCGTAGTCAAAGCCCAGAATGATATAGGCGTAATAGGCAAGTACCGAGACCAGGTTTGAAGTATGGGTGTTGGGGTTGAACTCCAGTGGCTGAAACTCAACGTACCTGAACTGAAAGCTGTTGTCTATGAAATTAAGAAGGGTGGTGTTGTAGGTTGTGTTGAACACCGGCCGGCGCAGCTGCACCTGTATCGTACCCCTGAACTCATCGGCTGAGAGCTGCTCGTTAAGGTTGATAAGTATGTTACAGTCTATCCTTTCGGCGTTACTGAAGACATTGTTGGTCCATACAGTGCCGTTCATGAATTCATAGATATCGCGCTGCATGGTCTCAAACACCTGGCGGTTCGAGCCCTGTATCTTCTGGGCCGTGACCTGCACGTTGCAGTTCAGCTCCTGGGCATCCGCGGCCGGGGCAGCGGGGAACAGCAGCAGCACTGCAGCTTTCAGAATCACAATATATTGAAATGCAGATCTCATCATCTCTGGTTTTTTGGAAATCGGGGACTATCAGTACATGGGCGGGTGAAGGAATTGATGTCAGACAGATGAACCCATCATCTTAACAATCTTTTCCAGGATATCCCGTGCAGCTTCATCCTTTGATTTCAACTCAAATTTATCAATATTATTGTTTTTATCGATGATGGTGATGCGGTTTGTGTCGTGACCAAAACCCGATCCTTCCTCGTTCGACATGTTGAGCACGACAAGGTCGAGGTTCTTCCTTTCCAGCTTGGCCCTGGCATGCTCAATGCCCGAGTGTGTCTCGAGGGCAAAGCCCGCCAGTATCTGGCTGTCCTTTTTCATCCTTCCCAGCTCGGCGGCTATGTCTTTTGTAGGCCTCAGCCTCAGCACAAGGTCTTCCTCTCCCCTTTTTATCTTTTTCCCGGAAGTCTCAACAGGACTGAAGTCGGCCACTGCAGCCGACAGAATGGCAATGTCGCAGTCTCTGAAGTGGGTTACTGAAGCTTCGGCCATCGATTCAGCCGTGGTGACGTTGATCACCTTTACGGCACTGTTCTTCGGTGAAAGGCTCACGGGTCCAAGCACCAGCGTGACCCCGGCACCCATAGCGGCTGCGGCATCGGCAAGGGCAATACCCATCCTGCCTGTTGAATAGTTACTGAGGAAGCGGACCGGATCGATGGGTTCGATGGTGGGTCCGGCGTTTATCATGACCTTAAGGCCGGTCAGAGGCTTATGTCTTTTTTTTTTTGAGAGGAAGCCTGTCACGGCTTCAACAATCTCTTCAGGTTCTGCCATACGTCCCTTTCCGGAGAGGCCGCTTGCCAGGAATCCGCTTCCGGCATCAATAATATGATGCCCTCTCTTCCTCATGGTCTCAAGGTTATCAGTGGTAGCGGGATGGGCAAGCATGTCCATATCCATGGCCGGAGCTATGAAGACGGGACAGCGGGCCGAGAGGTAAGTTGTAAGAAGAAGGTTGTCGGCAACACCTGTGGCCATCTTTGCTATGGTGTTTGCCGTGGCGGGTGCAATAAGAAAGACATCGGCCCATAGGGCAAGGCCTACATGACTGTTCCAGTTTCCGTTTTCGGGATCGAAGAAGTCGGTAAAGACGGGGTTTCCCGACAGGGTGGCCAGTGTCAGAGGGGTTATGAAATCCTTTGCATGGGGAGTCATGATCACCCTGACCTCTGCTCCTTCCTTGACAAATAACCTTATGGCGGTGGCAATCTTGTAAGCTGCAATACCTCCGGTTACTCCGATAAGTATATGTTTACCACCTGGCATGGTTCATCAGACTTTGGTCTTTCCTGCCCCGGTATCAGGATTCCTGTAGAAGATCTTATCATCCTCAAGCTCCTGAAGTGCGATGAGAGTAGGCTTGGGAAGCCTCTCATAGAACTTGGATATCTCAATCTGCTCACGGTTCTCAAACACCTCCTCCAGGTTATCAGTGTATGAAGCAAACTCCTCAAGCTTCTTATTGAGTTCCTGCTTCATCTCAACTGAGATCTGGTTGGCTCTCCTTGAAACAATGATTACGGTTTCATAAATGTTACCCGTATTTTTTGTCATCAGGTCGAGATTTCTGGTAACCGTGGTTACCGATGCATTTGATTTTTTGTAATCCATATTCATTTATTGAGTAATATTTTCTGTAGTGGTGTTAATGTCGACCCCAAGATGGCCGGCTGTGTCTTCATAGATCCTTCTTATCTCCCTTGAATACTTTGTCTGGGGAAACTCATCCATAAAAGAGTAGTAGTCGTCGAGTGTAGCCTGGAACCTCTCCCTCTGCCTGTTTGCAAAGCTGTTCACGGCATAGAGATAGGTTGAGTTAAGCTTAAGAAACATCATCTCCTCACGGTATTTTGATTCGGAGTATTCCTTAAGGCTGTTCTCCAGGGCTGTTATGGCGGCTTTGTATTT
>CAZXSW010000065.1:0-9686 GCA_964642615.1 uncultured Rikenellaceae bacterium
ACGAGATTAAGTAAAGCAGCCCGTGAATTCAACGTGGGGATATCCACTATTGTGGAGTTCCTGCATAAGAAGGGATTTGATCTCGATCCTAATCCGAATACAAAACTCCCGCATGAAGCATATCTCCTGCTTCTCAAAGAATACAGTTCAGATCTGAATGTCAAAAAGGAATCTGAAAAACTCATTCTCAAAGACCTGCACCGCAAGAAAGAGAGTGTGTCAATAGATGATATGTCGGGGAAAACGGAAACTGAAGAAGCCGAAAAGGAGGAAGAGATACTTATAAAGGATGCTTCTGCCAACAAGAAAGTTGTTGATATGCGGACAGAAATCAAAAAACCTGATATCAGGCTTGTCGGAAAAATTGATCTGGAAAAAACCCTGAAGCCAAAGACTGAGAAGACAGAGCCTGCTGCAGAAAGCACAGAAGCCCCTGCCAGGGAAGAACAAACTCCCGAAAAGGTACAGCCAAAACAAACTGAAGAAACAAAGGAAGAGCCTGTTGCAGAAGTCCCGGCAGCAGAACCCGCCCCCAGGCCGGGTATCGACCTGCATATAGTGGGTAAGATAGATCTCGGATCACTCGATACAAGGCCGGCCAGAAAAGAAGAGGCTCCTGCCGCCAAACCTGCTGATGAGCCTGTAAAAGAAAAGGTTGTGGAAGAAAAGACTGAAACGGTTATTCCTGAAAAACCCGCTGAAAAAGAGTCTGTATCTCCTGAGCCAAAAGAAAAAGTTAAAGAACAAATTATACCTGCTGCCAGTGATGCAGTGGAAGAACAAGCCGCCGAGCCTAAAGAAAAGCCTATCTTCAAGACTGAAGTCAGGAAACTATCGGGACCGACGGTTGTCGGAAAAATAAACCTTCCCGTCGAAGAAAAGAAAAAGGGAGCACCATATCAGCAGAACAGGCCTGATGGAGACTCCGACTTCAGAAGGAAGAAAAAAAGAAAGAGGATAACCAAGGAAAAAGAGCAGGTACCTCTCGCCAAACCGGTTACTCCGGAAAAGAAAGAGAAGCCCGGGGTTAAGAAAGTTATAAGAAAGAGACCTGTCAGAGCTGAAGTGGATGAAGAGGCTGTTCAGAAGCAGATAAAGGAAACCCTCGCAAGACTTACAACAAAGGGAAAATCGAGAGGTTCAAAATACCGCCGTGAAAAGCGTGATGCGATAAGTCAGAAGCATCGCGAGGTGGAAGACAAGATGGAACTGGAAAAGAATATCCTGAAGGTTACCGAATTCGTATCAGTGAACGAACTTGCCTCCATGATGGACATCCCCGTCACCGAGATCATCTCAACATGCATGAACCTTGGCCTTTTTGTTTCAATAAACCAGCGTCTGGATGCCGAGACAATGTCGTTGCTTGCCGATGAATTCGGCTACAAGGTTGAGTTCGTCAGTGCCGAACTGCAGGAAGCTGTAAGGGAGGAAGAGGATGATATAGAAGACCTCAGGCCAAGGCCACCGATAGTAACCGTGATGGGACATGTCGACCACGGCAAGACAAAGCTTCTCGACTATATAAGACGTACAAACGTAATTGCCGGTGAAGCCGGAGGTATCACACAGCACATAGGGGCCTACCTGGTTGTACTCGACGACGGAAGGCAGCTGACTTTCCTGGATACTCCGGGTCACGAAGCATTTACTGCCATGCGTGCACGTGGAGCACAGATAACCGATATAGCCATAATAGTTGTGGCTGCCGACGACGGGGTTATGCCCCAGACCGTTGAAGCCATCAACCACGCTTCGGCTGCCGGCGTACCTATTGTATTTGCCATCAACAAGATAGATAAGCCCACTGCCAATCCTGAAAAAATCAAGGAAATTCTGGCAAACATGAATTACCTTGTTGAAGACTGGGGTGGGAAATACCAGTCGCAGGAGATATCTGCAAAGAACGGACTTAATATAGACCTTCTTCTTGAGAAGGTCCTCCTCGAAGCCGAGATGCTCGATCTGAAAGCCAATCCCGACAAGCCGGCCATTGGTACAGTAATCGAGTCATCGCTCGACAAAGGCAGGGGCTTTACAGCCACCGTCCTTATAAAGGCAGGCACCCTGAAGGTTGGGGATGTTATTCTTGCAGGAAGCTGCTTTGGCCATGTCAAGGCAATGTACAACGAACGCGGCAATAAGATAACAGAAGTAGGGCCTGCAACTCCTGCCCTTATCCTGGGTCTTAACGGAGCACCACAGGCCGGTGATAAATTCCATGTCATGGAAAGTGACAGGGAAGCCAAAGACATAGCTACCAAACGTGCCCAGCTTCAGAGAGAACAGGGTCTGCGTACCCAGAAACATATAACCCTTGATGAGATCGGACGAAGAATAGCCATCGGCAACTTCCAGGAACTTAACATAATAGTCAAAGGTGATGTCGACGGATCTGTTGAGGCTCTGAGCGACTCACTTATCAAACTGTCAACACCTCAGATACAGCTTAACGTAATCCACAAGGCCGTCGGCCAGATATCAGAATCTGATATCCTTCTGGCAGCAGCCTCCAACGCCATTATTGTCGGCTTCCAGGTACGTCCTTCACTTAGTGCCAGAAAACTTGCCGAGAAAGAAGAAATTGACATTCGCCTCTACTCTATAATTTATGATGCTATTGAGGAAATAAAGGCTGCTATGGAAGGCATGCTTGTTCCTGAGATGAAGGAAGAGATTGTGGCCACACTCGAGATCCGTGATATATTTAAGGTCACAAAGGTCGGAACCGTGGCCGGTTGTTACGTCAAGGAGGGCAAAATAACCAGAAACACCAGGGTAAGGGTAATACGCGACGGTATTGTCATTTACACAGGCGAACTGGGCTCACTGAAACGTTTCAAGGACGATGTGAGGGAAGTGAACAATGGCTACGAATGCGGTCTTAACATCAATAATTTCAACGATATCAGAATTGGCGACATCGTTGAAGGATACCAGGAAGTAGAGGTTAAAAAGACCCTGTAAAGAATTTACAGGAGTCCCTTGTACTTTTCAGCATCAAGTAACCCGGCGGCCTCGGAAGGATCAGTCATTCTTATCTTTATCATCCATCCTTCTCCATAAGGATCCCTGTTGACAATTTCAGGATTATCAGCCAGAGCCGGATTGACCTCAAGGATCTCTCCTCCGACAGGCATGAACATATCAGACACCGTCTTCACGGCTTCAATGGTTCCGAATACTTCTTCCTGCTTAAGAGTCTCCCCGAGAGTCTCAATTTCAACAAATACTATGTCGCCTAATTCTCCCTGTGCGAAATCAGTTACTCCAATATAACCGGTCTCACCTTCAACGCGAAGCCATTCGTGATCTTTTGAGTAAAGCAAATTTTCCGGAACGTTCATGTCTGTTATGGATTTAGTTGTTATATCAATATTCCTTCTCTTGTGAGTCTGAATTCAAATGTAAAGATTTTTTTTTACATATCATTCCGCACATGAATTTTCAGATGCGGCTGATCACCCTACTGAACCAGGGTAAATTTAAGGCTGAAGCCGAAGTTGGTGTTCGAGGTCGGAAAGGTGTTTGCCACAAATGGATTATTCATTGTATGATCGGCAAAAACCTGAAGGTTGAACCTGTCGCTCAGGATATAATCCGCTGTAAGTCCCGCCGTAAATACCTTTTGCCCCACCATGGGCTGATTGACACTCTCCACAAGCTTCCGGGCTATGGTCTTGTTATCCCTTACAGAAAGATCAAACCTGAGGTTCAGATCACTTTTAAGCGCCCTCTGTCTGCCTCCCCCGTTAAGAATTATCTGCACATCATCAAACCTGTAGCCGGCTCCCACAACCAGCTCATTGATCCTTGCGTCGGCTATCTGGTTACTTGTGAGATTAAGCGACACTGTCCTCGACTTACGCCATTCGAACCTTGTGGTAAGACTGTTCTTCCAGTTCATGTCAATATTAATCAGCGGACTGAACTGTTCATTAACGGTGACCACGTTTATTTCATACTGCTGGGTGAAATTGTCCTGAAGATCCCTTATCCTGCTTATCCCGTCATCATCGGGCGACCAGCTCAGGTTGGTCGTATACGATCCTATCTGATATGTGCTTCTGTACTGGTGCGATATAATCACAGATCTGAACAGGTTTTGTACAAAGGGAAATTTCGTCAGCCCGTCAAAGTTGATCCTCCAGTTTGGCATCATCCTCATGGCTGACGGAAAGAGATCAAGACCCACCTTTGAAGGATCAGATCGTGTATATGCTGCAAAAAAGGCAGGTATAAGCACTTCCTTTGAAGTGGGTCCGTAACCGCTTTTATAGGGCCCGGGCAGAGCCTCTCCTGTAACAGGGTCAAGCTCCGGATTATAACCCGGATCGATCTTCATCCTCTCTTCTGCCCTGCGTTCTGATATGATCAGGGTGTTGTTCCTGAAAGCTTCGAAGGCCGGTGATACATAATCGTTACCTTTTGTTACCTTCTCAAAAGCTGTACCCCAGCTTATTATTGATATTGAGAAATTACCCGAGATCATCCTGTTGCGGGTGCTGTCGGGAAAATTGCCGTTGCGGTCGGCCAGATAGTATGCGCTTACAGTCTCAAGATACCTCCTGTCGGCATTCATATCTATTCTGAGCCCGGGGAAGGGTTCAACAAGAGCTCTTACCGACAGATCCTTACGTGTATCGTATGATGCCGGAGTATTGAGCAGTGTATCCCTTGAGAGCCAGTTTTTTGATACAGCCCTGTCGAAAAAGCCCTGATCGCTGTAACCAAGGATAAAGGGCCATCCCGGAGCCAGAGCATTGTCACGTTCCGATAACCCGATAAAACTTGTCTCCGGAAGGTATCCAGGCAGGAACTGACCCCGTGCCGAAGTCTGGTTTAAGCTTACCGACCTTACACCCATAAGGGCCCTGGCAAAATACTCGGCTGTAACAATAAGAGGACTTCTCTTTTTCAGAACCCTGCCCTCAATGGTAACAACGGTTCCTGCTGCCTCTTCAGGTGATGTGAAGTTGATCCTGTTCTCACTTATTATGTCAACGTTACCCTTCAGCTCAGTTCCATCCTTCCTGATTACTTTGATTGTAACATCCTCTGTACGCAGGTTATGTACTATCCCTCTTACAACATCCGGTCTGAAATTCACATTTTCCCTTGTATAGCTTACAGTCTTCATCTCTCCTTTCATCCTGGCTGTATAGTCGGGTCGTGTATTGTTCTCTATGTTCTTAAGGAATTTCGACTTACTGTAAAGGGTAGCAAGATTTCCTGTGGCCATAAAAGCCATCTCACTATGGTTCTTGATTGTGTTGCCCAGATCTATATCCATGCTGTCGGGATAAAGTGATCCGGCAAGCCAGGTGAAATCCGCTCCGTACCTTACATTGGCAGTCACCCACGACAGCAACGGCAGTTTATTGACAGGAAGGTTATATGTGACATTGACAAAATGATTATATGAGGTCGTCCTTCCGAAATTCCTGAGATTTATAAGAACAGAATCCCTCCAGTTCTCATAATCAGACTGGTACCTTCTTCTGTCAACACCTCCTGAAGGTTCATCGATTCTGGCAAGGTTGGTCGACGAAAAATCAATCTTTAACTGCCTGGTAAGATCATACTTGATATCAAAGATCCTGCTTAGCTCAAAATCCTTTCTGAATGAAGGTTTTATCTTAAGATTTGGATTATTGATGTTCCTGGTCTTTATCTCGTTGTAGTTTCTCGACAGATCGGTCCTGAATGACAGGCTCCTGGGAAGATAGTAGAAGTTAAAGTCCTTCACTATCCTGAATACAGGGGAGTTAAGAAAACTTACATTTTTAAAGGGCAGCACATTGGTTGGCTGTGCATCATAGTTATAGTTAATCCCTGCCTTGTAGTTCTTTTCCAGATCGGTCTCAATCCGTGTATTGCTCCTGTAAACCTCATTATAGGTATAGTTCACACTGAAGTTCGAAAGGTTCCACAGCTGTGGTTTATCGGTCCGTCTTGCCACTCCGGCATTGTTTATAGACACGGTCTTCCTTCTTGAGAAATCTTCAGCAATGGCCAGTATTGAATCCCTGTTTTGTCTGTCCTTTGCCTCATCGAGTGCATCATCGAGCAGTATATCGGGGTCGAGAGGGTTATACTGAGGCCTTACACGGGTCTCGGAATAACCAACATAAACAGGAAGCCTAACCCCTGTCTCCTCGGGAAAGAATTTCCCCAGGTCGAGGTTTGAGGATACGTCATATTTAAGGATCTCCTCCCTGCTTCTTTCATTAACCTTTTTTTCAATGCTTCCCCATCCGGGAGTACTGGCCTGCCCTACCATGTCGAGGGTACCGAAGTCGGCCAGCCTTGCCTGCAGATGGGCATTGGCGGCCCATCCTCCGTTTTCTATGAAGTCGCTAAGTCTAAGCTCATTTATCCATATCTCGCCCGACTTGGGTACCCCGTCATCATTATCCGGGTTTCTTGTCTTTATAGGATTTCTGACACCGGCCATGATAACCCTTACATTGCTCAGGTTGGGATTACCCGATACGGAGATCCGGGCATTGCCTGAGCGGTATACAAACACATCGGTCATACTAAGCGATGAACCCGGCTCCTGCATCAACCGGTTTCTTTCCTTCTTTGCTTCCTGGAGAAGTGAGAGATCAATATTGAAACTATTGTCTTCGGGCCACACAAGAGCTCTTGAATCATCATCCTCGTTGCTGTATTTACCCGGTTGAGTAAGCTTAAGGGGTATCTCATACTCATAGAAGTTGCCTTTATAGTCAGAGCCTATCCTTATAAAAGCCGTCAGCTCATCGTCATAGAGCGGCTCCCCGATAAGGGCTTCGGCATGCACTTCCATCCTTAACCTCCTGTATTGTCGTATGTCGAGGTTCACATTTCTGAAGGCTGCCCTTGCATCACCGTCTTCAAGATTCCGCACCCTCAGTACCATCGACTGCTCGTTGAGCTGCCTGAGCTGCGGATTCTGCGGATCAATGATGCGGTCAAATCCCGGGGGCAGCACATAGTTTACAGGCAGCTTACCTGCATTCTCCTCAATGCTTACCGAACTTATCTCAAAGGTCCCGTCGGAAGCCTCGGGAATGGTTACCCTTTCGCCACCCTCCATAAACGAGATATTGTATTTTCTCCATTCAGCCCTTACCAGGTCAAGTTTGGCAAAGCGCATGATAACCGGCTGCCTGAAGTTCTTCATAAAAACCCTCATGAACCTTATCGACTTAAAGTCCCTTATTGGTCCGACTACCTTCTCGTATTCGGTAACGGGAATCTTGAACTGGTACCACTTGACTTTTGACTTGTCGCCATTGGCAAACTTAGCTTCATATTCAATCTCATCAACAATATAGTTGTTACCTACCTTCATGTCCTCAGGACGTATGCTGACACGGTACTGGTAATAACTCTCGGTCTCACTGAGGGTGTTATCCCTGTTAATGTCTTCCATATCGGGTAGGGTCGATCCTGAAGTCGGATAGGTCTCGTCTGACATCTCTGAGGTGGGGGAGTTGCCTTCAGGACCATTGTATTTCTTGTACCTTTCCAGAATTCCCAGCCTCTGGAAGTCATAATCCGAACCCCTGAAATAGTGAAAATCGTCGTTCGAAGGGTCTCTGCGGATCTCCTCAAAGGCATCGGGATTTACTATCTGACCCGATCTCTGAAGATAGTCAGCAAAGAATGATTCTTCATCGACATTTCTCAGACCGTCCAGGCCGACATCCTGATACATTCTCGATTCAACGGCGTTATCGAAGGCATGTACAACAGCCTGAACAGTGGGGACCCTTCCCCACGCTGTCGTATCAACATTTTTAACATCCTCTGTTCCTGGCAGGCCATTCTCAAAACTCTTCCGCGAGTCGCGCAGGATATCCTCAGAGATATTTCCGAGGTTGAAATACAGATCTCCGCCGGAGTGTTCAGGATCCTCAACAAAGGGATCCATTACCCAGAATTTTATATACTGAACATTTGCCGTCTCAAAATCACTTGTAAGAACCTCCCTCATAACACCTCCCCATCGTGATTCAGGATCAGCAAGCCGTCCGTCTTCTTGCATCCCACCGGAGTAGGGCCCGGGATCGGTGTCATAGTTGTAAGCTCCCTTCTCATCAGGATAGAAAGCCATGTTGAGAACTGAAATATTTGCGGGTATCCCTGTAGCACTCTCCTTGAAAGGGAAGATTTCATCCTCGTATACCTCTCTGACAAAATGACTCGACTGTTCATCGGGATTTTGTTTTATATGACCCGGAGTGGAGGACCCGTTTCTCAGGAAGAGCGGGTCGATGACATACCAGGCCAGCTTAGCCCTGTTGTAGCCGCTGACGAGGTCGTTATTAAACCTTGCCTCCGGAAAGAGATTATCCTGGCCCTGGGGTATACTGGCCATACTCCAGGCATTGAACGACTTAAGGTCAAGGGGTATTTCGCTGGCCTCAAAATCATCGATATATGAATTACCTGCCTGCGAGATAGCCCGTGAATGGCCCGGGATGAGATGGGCAAACTCGCCGAAGAAGGAAATGGCTGAAGGAGCTTTGGTCTCAAGCAGCGGCAGTTTGTCTATGATTTTTGTAAGTAGCTGTGATTCTGTTTTATATGATGTATTCAGACCCCATATTGTGTTTGAGATAGGCTCGTCGCCGAAATTAACCTTTTGGGTATAGGGTCGCTCAGTAAGATGCAGAAAAGTACCGCCTATATTGAAGTTATCTGAAAAACGGTAGTCGAGGTGGGTCCCCAGCAGGGTCTTGGTCTGGAACCCGAAGAACTGGTTGCTTTCAAGAGATACCTGGATGGGGGTCTGCGACTCGATAAGAGCGGGGTTGATTATCCTCACACTACCCATATTATAGTCGACAGTATAATCGATGTTCTCGGTAAGAGGGACTCCGCCGGCAACTACTTTTACTGCACCCTGGGGGATACTTGTGGCATTAAGCCTTATTTCCGATCCCGATTCCGACGAATAACTGCCCGCCAGTTTGAACTTATTCTTTTCGGCAATCTGCCTTGCCACAGTCTGGGTTGAATCGTACAGTTCCTGAAAGACATATCTTGAAGCCATTGTCGCATCAGGGATCTTGCGTCTCAGATGGCTTCCGAAGGGTTCCACCACAGGAAAGATAATCTTTCCCCTGTCGGTGTTGACAGTAATACCCTCTATGAAGTCGAAGAAACCATCCGACTCCCTGTCGAGCTGGGAATTAAGATAGTCGAGGCCCATCACCTGAAGAAGTATCTCCTCCTCCAGGTTTGTCCCGGGGAGATAATTAACAGCGTTACCTGTCTTGTCATCCTGATAAAGAACGTTAAGCTCAAAATCCTTTCTTACAAGCCTCCCCGAACCAAGTGAATAGATGTTTTTCATCATAAGGTCCCAGGTAGGCAGCCGGGGACTCAGGGTGGTACCCTTCAGAAGCTTGAGTATCAGAGTCTGCGGCGCAGTAATACCATCGGTCGAGAACTCCCCGACCTTAAAAACCTGGCCGCCCAGTGTATACTCGAATGCCACTGCAAGCACCTCGTCGGTATTAAGGGGAGTGTTAAGAGAGATATATCCCAGCTGGCGGTTAAGGGTGAACTCCCTGTCATTAAGCTTCCTGGCATTCTCTATCTTCTCAAAATCGCGGCCTATCTGGAAACCGGGGTATAGAGGCTCAAAGGCATTGGTTACCTGGTCGACATTTCTTATCTGCCCGTAG
>CAZXSW010000066.1:0-9534 GCA_964642615.1 uncultured Rikenellaceae bacterium
TTTAATGGCCTCAGCCAGCGATATGGTCTTACTTCTTCTCATCCTCTTTCAATCCGGGTTTTACTTTTGTCTTTTATCTTTTATCTTTTGTCTTTTGTCTTTTGTCTTTTGTCTTTTGTCTTTTGTCTTTTGTCTTTTATCTTTTGTCTTTTGTCTTTTATCTTTTATCTTTTATCTTTTGTCTTTTGTCTTTTTAATCTATCTATCATCCCAGCCCTATCTCTGACAGAGGCTTCCCGAGTGCCCGGGATCAACTCGCTTCGCTCGTCGACACCCCTTTTTTCTGCCCCTTGCTCCTTGCCCCTTGCCCTCTGCTGAATCTCAGGCCTTTTCTTCCGCCTCATGCCTCACGCCTTTTTCCTCAATTCCCTTTTCTCCTATTCTGAAAAACCTGTAGTCAAAATTATGTGTAACAAGTATCTCTTTCAGCCTTTCCTCGTGGGTGTCGGTAATGAAGATCTGGCCAAACCGGTGGTTACCTACCAGTTTAATAATCTGTTCAACCCTGTCAGCATCAAATTTATCGAAAATATCATCAAGGAGCAATACGGGAGCAAAACCCGCCTTTTGTCTTATGAAGTCAAACTTGGCCAGCTTCAGGGCAACAAGATATGACTTCTGCTGACCCTGTGAACCGATCGACCTTACAGGATGTCCGTTCATCTCGAGGATAAGATCGTCTCTGTGGATTCCGGCAGTAGTATATTCAAGGGCCCTGTCCTTTGCAATGGCATCGGTAAGCGCCTGGGTAAAAGACCCCTGGTTAAGATGTGAACTATAGCTGAGCGAAACATCTTCTCTTCCCCCCGAAATAAGCTGATAGTATTCTTTAAAGACCGGTATGAGCTCCTCAACAAGGGACCTTCTCTCCTCATGTACGACACTTCCGTACCTCACAAGTTGTGAGTCCCATACCGAAAGCATTTCCCCGTCAAAAGATCCGGATTCGCGGAAACTTCTTAGCAGCTTGTTCCTCTGCTGCAGAGCCTTGTTGTACTTCATCAGGCAATCGAGGTACTCGGGACTGTACTGGATGATTATCCTGTTCATGAACTTGCGCCTTTCCTCACTGCCCTCACTTATAAGCACCGAATCGGAAGGAGAGATCATCACCACCGGGTAACGTCCTACATGGTCTGACAGCCTCTGGTATTCCTTTCCGTTTCGTTTAAGGACTTTCTGTTTTGAGCGCTGAAATGAGCAAAGGATATTATCATCAATACCGTCTCTCTCAAACTGCCCTCTGAGTATGAAGTACTCTTCATTATGTTTTATGTTAAGGGAGTCAGAACTGTTGAAAAAACTTTTTGTAAGCGAAAGGTAATTGATGGCATCGAGTATATTGGTCTTGCCAACGCCATTATTCCCTGTAAAACAGTTTATCCTGGCCGAAAACTCAAGTTCTGCCGTACCATAATTCTTAAAATTAGCAAGCGACAATTTCTTCAGAAACATTTGAAAACCGTGTTTGGGTACGACAATATGGGTTTTATGGAAAACATAAACAACTTTTAAAAAGTAAATTACAGGTTGTTATCCCGGCAAAACGGTAAACCTGTAAAACTCTTTCAAAGTTAAAAAAAAGAATTGCACTAACCAGCCTTATTGTATCATATTGACTACAAATAACATAACACAATTACTCAGACAACCCGTTTTTTTAACCAATTGTTTTAAAATTACTTGAAAAGAACTACTTTTGCGAAGTTAAATTTTCAGCGATTAATGTATTAACAGTTATGGCAAAGAAGAAGAAAGATGAGGTTTCTCAGGGTATCCAGAATGTCGAGGAGACGCTTACAAAGACTGAACAGTTCCTTGAGGATAATTACAAAGCTTTACTGATCGGATTAGGTGTTGTGGTTCTCCTGGTTGCCCTTTTCTGGCTCTACAGGATCTACCTTAACAAAAGGAACGATGAGGCCCAGGCCCAGATCTTTCAGGCCGAGCGCTACCTCGGGATGGATTCGGTAAAACTTGCTCTCCATGGCGACGGAAACTATCCGGGCTTTCTTGACATTGTCAATGACTACGGTTCAACAAACGCAGGTAACCTGGCCCGTTATGGTGCAGGGATTTGCTATCTCCACCTTGGGGAATATGAAGAAGCAATAAGCTACCTTGAGAAATATTCGAGGAAGGATAAAATGATAGCATCTATAGCTATCGGGGCTACCGGCGATGCATATGTTGAGCTGGGTGACACAAAAAAAGGTATCTCAAAATACCTCGAAGCTGCTGAATATGCAGGCAACTCCTTCAATACTCCCCTCTTCCTTATGAAGGCCGGTCAGCTTTATGAACTCGAAAACAATTATTCAGAAGCTCTCAGTATATACGAAAGGATCAGGGATGAATACCCTGAAAGCAACGAGGGAACAACAATAGACAAGTATATTTCACGGGTCAAGGTTCTGGCTGAAAGCAAATGAGCACTAAAAACCTCTCATTATCAAAAGAAACTGACATTCCCGGTGCCCGCGACATGCGCTTCGGTATTGTCGTCTCCGACTGGAACAATGAAATAACGGGTGCATTGCTCGATGGTGCTGTTAACACTCTCCTTAAATATGGTGTCAGCCCCGACGAAATAGTAGTGAAGCATGTCCCCGGCAGTTTTGAGCTTACTCTTGGAGCCCAGTTCATTGCCGAATATGATGATCCCGATGCTGTTATTTGCCTCGGATGTGTCATTCAGGGTGAGACTCCCCACTTCACCTTTATATGCCAGGGAGTTACCCAGGGTATTACCCAGCTAAACCTCGAATATAACATCCCGTTTGTCTTTGGTGTTCTCACCACAGATACCTATCAGCAGGCTGCTGACAGGGCCGGGGGAAGACTGGGGAACAAAGGCGATGAAGCTGCCCTGACAGCTCTTAAGATGGCTGCCCTGCAGAGAGAAATGGAGTAACCGCAGATTACCTTTAAGGGGAAATAATCTATCTCATACACAATACAGCGTAAGGACAGGTCCTGCATTTTGTACGGTCTTCAGTCATAACAAAGGGTTCTCCCTGGTTCATTATAAGTGTTACAGCCTCATGAAGCGATCCGAGAAAATCTTCCCTGACCTGAAGATAATCATCAACGAAAAAGCCTTCCTCTCTTCCCTGCCTGATAACAAGACGATCATCATAACCCTCCTTCAACTCACGTATCCTGTAAACTGAAGGCCTAACAGTCACAGGCTGGTTCTTCTTATAAACAGCCTCACAATAGAACAGTGTCTGCAGCCACGCATCATAATCACTGGTCCTTTCTTTGCGGAACAGTTCACTTACCGATGATATCCTTTCGCTTGCCTTTCCGGTTTTGTAATCCACAATCCTGCGGCTTCCCTTCACTTCATCAATGCGGTCAACAAAACCTCCGGCCCTGACTCTGCGGGCATCAGTCAGAAGGGGAATTTCGAAATCATAGGGAACTTCAAGGCCGCATATTCTGAACGGCGCCAGGCCCCTGTCGCAATCCAGTATCCTGTTGACATATTCCCTCAATATATCGCAGGTAATTAAAATACTCCCGTCAGATTTCATTGAGAAGTTCCTGCCCGCAACGCCCGATGTTGTTTCCCGTATCAGTGTAACTATATTTTCACTGTCTTTGATAACCCTGTCAATCTGCTCCCTGCTTATCAATTCTTCTGCAAAACCGGCGTATATCCTTTTCATCACCTCATGGAGAAGGTTCCCCATCATAGCCGGATCAATCTCGGCAGAAGCTTTTGCGGGCTCTTTCAGTTTGTTTACATAACGGTAGTAAAACTTCATGGTGCAGCTAAGCCACATGTTTATAGCAGTCGGAGACAGTCGCCCCCTTTCTTCTCCGCAAAACTGCCTGTCAAGAATCTCCTGATGCACTTCTGTCCTTTCAACCTTTCCCTCAAGTGGCCGGTTTGTCCGTATCTCGAATCCGGGAGTCTGAAAACCGGGATCCAGGGCACCACTATATTTCATCCTAAGCAGAAACCTGCTTATTTCACCGGTTCTGATTCCTTCTGAATTTGAATTATAAATGAAAGTTACATTCTCTGACCGCTGCAACAACCTGTAGAAATGATAGGCAAATACGGATTCCTGGTGGGATATGTCGGGAAGTCCGAAAGCTATTCTTATGTTAGCCGGGATAAATGAAGATCCCGTACTTATTGCCGGAAGTACTCCGTCATTAACCGAAAGCATTATCAGATTTCTGAAATCCAGTGTCCTGGTCTCGAGTAAACCCATTATCTGGATTCCCGACAGAGGTTCTCCTGAGAAAGGTACTGAAGATGCCCTCAATATCCTGTCCATTAACCTTATAAAGGTGTCGGTTGTAAAGCTGATTGCCGGGTCCTTCAATAGCTGTTCAATTCTGTTAACAGCCAGCATTATCCTGTAGATAAACTCGTTACGAACCTGTATATCGGTAACACTGTCGGATCTTCCCTCTTCTTCATCCTTATCAGTCTGCGGAAGCCAGCCGAGCACCGTCTTCAGATACCGGGTGAGCCCGGATGGTCCGGAGGCCCTTCTGAACAGGATCTCAGCGTCTCCGCTCTTCTTAAGCAATGAGGCTGGCACCCTTACAGGGGCCGAAAGCATGACCTTTTCAGACATGATACCGCTGAAGTCATCCCTGAAGAGCTCCTTTATCAACTGATGTCTCAAAACATTGATCACATCATTATACCTGAAGTGTGCTTCTCCCGACGTCTCCCCCGAGTTCTGCTGCAGTGTAAGAAGCATTTTTACAAGGGTATACAACTGTGTATACTTCATAGGATAGCCCATTGTGATGTTTACATCTCCGCAGTTTTCGGGCAGACTTGTGAGTACCGGGACAAGAAGGTTTTCATCGGCCAGGACTACGGCGGTATGATGGGCATTTTCTGGCGACAGGTCCCTGATCTCCTCAACAAGCTGACTGACAAGCTTTACCTGGGCAACATCTGAAGAGACAGCAATCACCCTTCTGACGACTCCTGCCTGAACCCGGGTCATACCTGATTCATGCGACCAGCCGGCAGGCATGTCATTGCCGAGAAGCCTTATGTTCCTTTCAATAAAGGTACCCGCCGTGGCAAAAGGCCCGGAACCGGTGAAGGAGTTGTCATAATCCCAGCAGAACCTTGCCTTGCCCTGCTTCTTAAGCCACTGCATCAGGCTTTTTTCACAGTTATTGATGGCATTGAAACCTATGAAGTGAAGCATATCCCAGCTAGCCTCCGGAGGTTCGTTTCCACTTATCTTTTCAGCTATTTCTCTGAAAATCATTCCTTCATAGGCCAATCCCTTATCCTTAAGCGCTTTTCTGAAAACACTGTAGAGTGACCCCAGAACCGCCCATATATTGATGAAGCCCGTTTTTTCACCTGTCATCTTTTCCCGGTCGAAGCTTACCCAGAACTGCCTGATTATCTCAATCTGTTCTTCAGTGAGCCCTCCGAAATCAAAGTCAATCCTGCGTAGATCAGTAACGTTCCTGAATACTGAGGCAGCATCTGCAAGGTATTTATCCACATCATCAAAGTCATTCAGAAGCATGTCGCCCCAGAAATAAAAATCGTCGAATGACTCCCTGCTTCCCGATACTGAACGGAAGGCTTTGTAGAGCTCAGCAAGTAATATTTCATTTTCAACCACCTTCAGAGGTGAAAATGACCTGAAGAGGTCGTTTATTGTTATTGTGGCCGGCATCCATACCGGCTTATCAATACACGACGACAAATACCTAGTAAAATAAAGTCCCGCCCTTCTGCTCGGAAAGACAAGGCAATGCCTGTGCAGTGAGTTGCCAAACTCACTGTACAATGATTCAGCTATTGTCTCAAGGAAATATTTCATTCTGTCACGAAATATCAATTATATCTTCTGCCTGTACAATCTTCCCTGCCAGGTATCAAGTTCAGCAAGCCTTTTTTCAACCAGGTTAACAATCTGGTCGGTCCTTTTCTTTCCCCATCTTCCAGCTGAAAGGTAGGCAGGAGGTGCTTCTCCTGTAAACCTCTCTACCACTATGGAGGGCTTCAGCCTTTCAAGAAAGCTTATAAAGAACTCAAGGTATTCATCCCACGTAAACAGTTGAAAAGATGCAGGGTCCTCATTATATTCCTTTTCCATCCTTGTGCCTTTGATGATCTGAAGCTGATGAAACTTGACAGTTTTTAGTGGAAGCTCCGAGATGATGTCAGCTTCCCTGATCATCTCCTCCCTTGTCTCGCCGGGCAGACCAAAGATAAAATGTGCACCTGTGTTTATTCCTCTGGCAGCAGTCTGCTCAAGGGCCCTTACCGACATCTCAAATGTACACCCGCGGTTAATCCTTTTAAGAGTTCTGTCGTAACACGACTCGATGCCATATTCCACGGCAACATAGTATCTCTCCGAAAGACTCTGTATGTAATCAAGTTTCTCATCATCAATGCAATCAGGCCTTGTACCTATAACAATGCCCCTTACACCAGGATATCCGAGAGCCTCCTCATACAATTCCCTGAGGCGGCCCGTATCTGCATAAGTATTTGAATAAGCCTGAAAATAAGCCAGATAGGTAGTAGCCTCCTTGTATCTCCACCTGTGAAAGTCTATACCCTCGCCAATCTGCTGACTTACAGACTTCTGAGGGGTACAATACGATGGATTAAAAGCATCGTTATTGCAGTAGGTACATCCTCCAAGTCCTTTTGTGCCATCACGGTTCGGACATGTAAAACCTGCATCAACCGAGACTTTCTGGACCCTTTCTCCAAACAGTGACCTGAAGTAGTTCGAATAAGCATTGAACCTTCTTTCATGCCCCCATGGAAATATCCTTATATCTTTATTCTCCTGATCCATCAGACCGTCAATATCCTGTTCTGATCAACATACCATAAGAAACCCTCTGCCACAGAGTATCCCATCTCTCCCAGCAGGTCTTTGTATTGTCTGACCTGGGCGCTGTGAGCCGGATTTTCCTTGCCAAATTTGAAATCAATGACTATAATCATGCCATCTCTTAAAATAATCCTGTCGGGCCTTCTTATACTGCCCGAAGGAAGAAGTATGGAGGCTTCAGTCATTACTTCATTATCTTCACTGAACCACTCTGAAACCAGAGGACCGGCTATCAGTGTCCTGATTGTTGAGATCATTTCTGCTTCAGAAGCAGCGGGTAGTTTACCCTCGAGAACCAGTTTTTCAACAGCACCTTCAACATCTCCGGGAGCTCTTACCGATTCGAAAACCTCGTGCATAAGCTTTCCGTAGTTTATCTTCCTCAGCTTTTCCTCTTCACCTGGCAGGAAATAGTTTTCACCATGTAGTTTAAGCCTGAGGGAACCGAGGCCTTTTGAAACGTTATACGATGATTTTAAAGGCAGGTTCACCGGTTCATCCTTCGGCTCCGTTTTTATAAGCTGTCCGAATTCAAAGAGCTTTTCCTGCTTCCTGTATATCCCTCCCTGCAGCAAAGCATCGCCGGCAGCTTCTCCAGGCGCGGAGCCAAGAGATTTCTCAAGAAGCGAAGCTATCGACCCCTCCCCTGTCCCTGATGGCGCAAATCCCCAAAGGACATCCCTGGCCCTTGTAAAAGCAACATACAACAGGTTAAGACTGTCGACATGTGCTGAGAACTTCTCTTTCCTGTAGTCTTCTGCAAAAATTGTGTTGCCGAGGTCTTTCCTGTACCTGACAGGAACAATCCCGATAGCATTAAAAGGTTCACGGTCGGGTTTAACCCATAAGGTGGGGGCATTGCCTGCCTGATGGTCGAGGTTCCACGATATGAAAGGGACTATCACAGCCCTGAATTCAAGACCTTTTGATTTGTGTATGGTCAATACCCTTGTAGCATTTTGATTTTCAGGAAGAATAACAGATTTTCTGTTCCCCTCGTTCTCCCACCATTCAAGAAATGAACTCAGTTCACTGTTCTTTTTTCCTGTAAAGTCAAGAACCAGATCCTGAAAACAGTTAAGATAAGCCACGTTCTCCGTGAAGGAGCCGAGGTTAAAGAATCCGATTACATTCTCGGTCATTTCAAAGAGAGGCAACCGGGTAAGATGACCAAGAAAGTCATCATAGCCTTCCGGGAAAAATGTGTTCATCTCTTCTCCTATCAACCCGGGATGCAGAATTAGCTTTTCAACATCCCTCTTCCCTGTCGACTGAAGGTAACAACGAAGCATGGCAGCCCGGCTTATCATATCGTCAGGATTATTCATATACCTCAGAACCGATATAATAAAGCTTATTGCAGGAGAATTTGAAAGGATCAGAGAATCGTTTGAGACAATATTGTAGTTATATAGCGCTTTCCTTTCAGGGCTGCATGTATTTGCATAATCGGTCATCCTTTTGAGTACCGATGCCCCTTCGTGGTTATACCTTACAAGGATTCCGGTATCTGACGGCGAATAACCCATATCCTGAAGCTGCTCCAGAACCGATGGCAGATTTTCAAGGATCTTCCCGGTCTTTTCATCGCTATCATCTCCCTCAATAAACTCCATTCTCACGTACCCTCCTCCACCTTTCCCCGGATCTTTCTGTACAGCTCCTGAATAAAGTGATGCAAAGCCGGCGTCATTTCCCTCTGGTAAAGCAGTGTCGAGGATCCCTGGCAGAAGTGTGAAGAGGGCATTGTTAAACTTTATTATGTTCTCCCTGCTTCTCCAGTTAGTGTGAAGAGGCACACTCAGGATCCTTTCATTGTCAACCTCACCCAGAATGCCGGCAAGGATAGTCCAGTCGCTGTTACGCCAGCGGTAAATTGACTGTTTGATGTCTCCTACAACAAGATTGTCATTTCCTTCAGCCATACTGTTAATTATCAGGGGCCTGAAGTTACTCCACTGGATCACGGAGGTGTCCTGGAACTCATCAATCATAAAGTATTCATACCTGTTTCCTGCTTTTTCATAGATAAAGGGTATCTGATCGCCTGAGATAATCCTGTAAATGATCTCACCGGCATCAGAGAGCAGAAAAAAGTTCTCCGTGGAAGTTATTTCGCGAACCTTCTGCAAAACGTCCGACAATATGCCAAGGGAATAAATATTTGAAAGAATGGCTGCGGCACTTTTATAGGAGGTGATATTTGCATCATAATATTGAATGGAATCCCTGACAGCATCTCCAAGTCCCGCCCCCAGAGCCCGCCCGAGCTGAGGATCCATATTACCGGTGGACCATCTGGGAGGGTCATCGCCTGTTTTACGGACAGTGACAGATGGGCCCTCAGTATCTCCCGACATTAGTTTTCTTACATACGATGGCACCCCCTTACCCTTCATAAAGAACATGTCGTCGCTGAGACTGTAAGCTGAAAAAAGATCCATGCATGTCTTTCCGAAACTGACGAGTGTGTTTTCAAAAACTGCTGTTATCTTCTTCAGATTTACTATATAACGGGCCAGCAGATCTTTATCGCTCAGAGTGGCTCTTTCCTCAGGGCTCAGGGTCTTGAACTTTTCCCTGAACAGCTCCTGCCCAAGGCGTGTGATCTCATACCTGAGGTTCCATCCTTTTTCATCTTCAATATTTGACCTGGCAAAATCAGTCAGCCATT
>CAZXSW010000067.1:0-9511 GCA_964642615.1 uncultured Rikenellaceae bacterium
GCTTCAGACTGGCGGTGATGAATGAACATCGGCGTTTTATGACCGAATCCGGTTACAAAGGAGTAACCTGTCGCATTCCTTCCAAGAAGATAGTCAAGGTTTCCGAGTGCATGACCGAGAAATCTCCTGTCCCTGCTCAGCATATATGCCTGAATGAGAAGTATCCCCTGGTTGGCAGCCACCGAATTGCTACCCCAGACAAAGTCCCTCCGCGATTTCCCCATAACCGTGTTATAGGGTTGTTCGGAAGCCCCCTCAATGAGTCCTTCAGCCGACCTGATTATCCTTCTTTCAATTTCATCAAGATCCGTTGCCACAACACTGTTTAGTTTTGTTCTAAACCTTGCCAGTGAATAATATCCCAATAGTCTTACATTACCCCATGAAGGAAGGGGCATGAGTGTATCGGGCATCATTTTAACTGAGGAATAGTAAGTATCATTGCCCGTTGTTATATATAATTCAGCGGCTGCCCATATAAACTCATCTGAGAAGTTGTTGTCACCATAGCCGCCAGTGCTTATCTCAGGCTTGTGGAGTTTGTTCATGGCGTTCTGGTTATATGCTATGCCTGGATTAAGACGGGCCCATTCCCATGCTTTTTCTGCTGCTGTCAGGCACGAATCGGCGAGTCCCGGAAGATCATGACCAAATTGAGCCATGATTCTTGAGGCCTGGGCCATCACTGCGGCAAAGCTAAGAGTGGCCCCTGTCCCCTTCTGAACCACGTACCTTGGCTTCACAGCCATGGAAGGCATTACCATCTCTTCAAATGAGGCAGCCGTTACCTTATTGTAAACACCACCATCGGCGGGGTCCTGCATAGTAAACATCCATCTCAGGTTCCACAGGATCTCATCAAGAAGGTCGGGGACCTTATTGCTGCTCTCGGGAATATTAAGGTTAAGCTTCACGAAGTAAGCTGAAAAATCCTCCCAGGCCGACAACATAGTACCCATGGTTATACCGCTGTTAACTATATACTTATTGTAGTCGCCGGCATCGTACCAGCCTTTTGGAGCAGAGATAAAAGAACCTTCTGAACGGCCCGGAGATACAGCCGAAGGATGGATAATAACCACAGTGTCGGGGTGTCCGGCTTCACGCTGCCATTTGCCGGCATATTTGCCGGGAAGGGGTGTTGACATCCTCTGGAAGTAAAAGGCTTTGATCACACCTCTGGAAAGATCCCTTAACACAGAAGAACCTATCGTGAAAGGATATGACTGTCCTGTTCCGGGAACCTCCGCGATATAGGTGCCTTTTTTCTTTAGTTCTGAGAAATCGGCAATCCTGGTTATCCGGGGTGAATAATCCGATTTTCTGGGTTCACCCAGTGTACCGGTGAATACTATCTTACCGGAACCCGCCTTTCTTATATTGAAATCTGTTCTTTCTTCATCAACAACAACAGCTATCTTGGGGGCATCCGTATAGAATCCCAGCTGATTGATCCTTATCCTGTCACTCACCTGCTGGGAAAAAGAATAGCCGGCCGACAGAAGAAAAACAAGCAATACAGCATAATTCCGTTTCATGGTTGTTTGAAACAATGATCCTGAATAAACGTAGTTTTTCATGGATAAAATATTTATTTGTTTCTGTTGTCTGAATTTTTTTCGGCGGCCACGTTACTCCGTTTTGAAAACCCTGTAGCTGTGCGGCTTAAGTACAATATCGACGTAGGCTCTCTCTACAGTATCCCGTCCCCATATCCGCGAGGTGCTCTTACCGGCTGCTTCAATCTTTTCTCCCGAAACAAGATCGGTCAGTCTTGCAGTAGCCGGGCCGGTGAAGATTCTGACTTTGGTCTCTTCGGGAAGGAAGGATTCAACAATGAGAGTGTTGTTATCATAAACAAAAAGGCTGACTTTTGCCTGAGCTTCAATACGGGGCTCAAAATCCATGGTCAGGACTTCTCTGATCCTGTTAAGCACAGGTGCAGGAAGATGATAGAGATCAGCAAAGTTATCGGGTATCGTGAGTACAAAAAGAGAGGCTTTGGCGTAGCGGGCCTGGTGAAGTACCGGCCATCCGTTTGCACCATCGAGACTGGAAATATCTTCCCATGAGTCATTTGTAAGATACTGGATCTGAGGAATAAGAATAAGTTTTTCAGAATGGGAGTAAGCTCCCCTGCCGGCAGAAAAATCTTTTACAAGAGCCTTCCTGTTTGTGAATTCAAGTTCTACAATGTCTTCAATACCTTTTCCCTGCAGTGCCCTTAACAGGCCGGAGGTAATGGTGACATTGTTCCCTGCTATAAGTGAAGCTTTTATTTTCTCAACCAGTTCCGGATCAAACTTTGCTGATTCGGTAAGTAATATCATTTTCTCATCCGAGGGATATTCGGGAACAATATTCATAGGGATCCCGACCATGCCCAGATAGTTATGAAGGAAATCCTCGCCTGTGGAATGGAAGGGTTTGTAGCTTTTTATACCTACAGGTGTTCCTAGCTGATCAATGAATTTCTCAACTTTCTCAAAGGTGTAACCAGCGGCTCTTGCCACGGTGGTAGGCTGAATCTCCTTGCCGTTTTTAAGAACCAGCGGCTTCATCATCTCATCAAAGCTGAAACTGGGCTGTTGGTCCTGCCAGGCTGCACGGTCTGCAGGCCTGATAGCTCTCTGAAGCTGTCTGAAATCAAAGAGGGTGATTTCGGGGGCTTTTGCAAAGAGTGTAAGCCACAATTGTTCTGCATATCTGTCCATATAGGTCATGCCTCCGGTGTCAACCCATCCTCCCCCGTTTGCTCCCGGCTTGAGGTTCTCAAAATACCTGAATATCAGATAGCCCAGATATTGCTGAAGGTGCTGTCCCGGAGCATCCGGATCGCGTGTCTCTGTTCCGGTATATATCCCGTCGAACATAGGGGGTTCGGTCTCAAGGTTAAAGCCCAGGCCCTGGAAATGTTCATACCAGTTGGGATATTTGACAACAACCTTCACATTAGGATTTACTGCCTTTGCCGGACCGATAATAAGTTCCTTTGCAGCTTCGGTCATCTGGGCTAGTCTGAAATCAGTCCAGCTACGGTTTCCTTTTGCCTTTATACATAATTCACATTTACAGTCTGTAAAGAAGAAGTCATCGAGAATCATCTCATCGAAGTGCTTTGCAGTGAACTCGGCTATCTCCTTCACTTTTGCCCTGTGTTCGGGATTTGAATAGCAAAAAGTCTCAAATCTGTTACCCTCATTGACTGTAAGGGTGATGCCTCCGGCTGTTTCGATTCCCCTGTCTTTAAAGAATTTTTTAGCAATCTCAACCGTTTTGTCATCAACAAGAATAAGGTCCCGGTGAGTCTCAAGATATATCTTGTCAACCTTTACCTGCCTTGAGATCTCATCCCATATAGGTTCTAGCCAAAGCAGGTCATTCATCTGGCGGACTTCATAGGCTCTTGCGTATACAGAAACTTTAAAACCCTTATAGCTGGTTTCATCTCCGGTGGCCTTAAGCTTCGGGACAAATACTGCAAGGATTAAAAGAAACAGGATGGCTTTTTTCATGATTATATGGTTAAAAATTAATGACTTTTCAGAAAGCAACCGACAATTCTGCTTCAATCTCCATCAGAAGATCGTCGCGGCAGATATCTGACAGAAGATAAACCGCGGGGACCTCTCCAAAATGACTTTGGCATATGTCTCTTACCAGTCCGAAGTCCTTATTATATTTTACATAGACACGGATATTTCTGTAAGAAATATTACATGGCCGTTTACTATGGTCCATATTTGTAACGTCAAGAGGATCGGCAAGTTTCTTAATGTTTTCGATTGTTATCCGGGTTTGTTTCTCAACATCTCCCTTTCCGAGGGTCACCTGACCGATTATCGATGCCGTTCCTGATATAAACAAGGAAGGTTCATCGCCATGCAGAAGAAGAACAGCTCTTTCAAATTTCGGTGAGTTTTTAAGTCCCGCACTGACTGGTTGTCCTACCAGGACCTCCTGACCATATTCATAGGCTTTCACCTGATTGGGATTGTCGAGGGGTACTACCACATTTTGATCATCTGATTTCAGGGCATAAAAGTCAATAAGGGTTCCTGGAGACAACATTCCTATACCTGTGGCGGAAGGATACCATGGAGTTGTTCTGTACTTCTGATAGTAATGGTGCCTTACCTCATTAAAAAGCTGATAGTTCTGGTGGCCGTTATTTCTCCCGAGGATATTGCCTAAATAGTTCCATTGTCTTACAATGTTGTTCATTGACATACCTTCAGTCTCAAGGATATTGTTAAGGGATTCGAAGGCGTATTGTGATGCTTCTATGGTATCAGTTACAGGACTATCACTTCCGATTCCGCAGCACCAGAGCTCTTTATTATTTCCGGAAGTGGCTTTTACGTAGGGCATGGGACCTGAAAAGCAGGTCTGGATAAGTTCCCCGGCCGGTTTGGCGAACAAAGCTTCGACGGCAACCTTACAGGGTTTTTCAGGTGGGTGGGCTGAGATGCTGAAGGCGGGTGTGCAATCTGTGAATGTTGAGATCAATGAGTCGGCAGTTTTCTTTTTAATATCCATGAATGAACTGTCACTCCCGTCTCCGGCGACAAAAATATTGAATTTGACGGGTCTCAACCCCCTGTTCCGGATTTCATTCAGTTGAAGGAGACAGTCCTTCCACTCTTTGTAAGGGTTTCCGGCAGACAAAGGTTTAGTTATGATGCACCTTTTTCGCATAGAATTTTAGCTGAAAAAAGTCCAAATTTAGCATTATGTTGTTTAACTACTATGTTTTTGAGCAGTTATCCTGGATATAAGCCTGATTCTCCTCAGATAATTATAAAAGGAGGATGATTCTCCTTTAACATTTATATAATGAGATTGATACTTTTTAATTATCATTTAGGAATGATTCTCATTTAATAATTCACCTGCTGCCGGTACCAGTAACTTTATGCTTGTTGCTCCTAATCCTGGTACATACTACTTATGATAGCACAGGCAGTGGAAGCCGGACAGATCGCTGATGGATCTCTACAATCCTGGTATCCTGATCGACCATTGTCTCATCATAGTCTATCCCGAATGCTTCCCAGACATTAACAAGAATATAAACCTCACCGCTCTGCGATTCAACGCGGAGATCATAGTCACCGGCATCCAAAGCCTCTTCCCTGCCAGGTCAGATATTTCTTTTGATCCATACTATTGATCCCTCCTCAGGATTTTCAGGAGAGGGCCGGTCAGTGGATCTTACCTTATTCCGGTTATTGCGGGCATAGTTGGGGATTGCCGTCAAAGGAGTGCCGTCAGCCCATGTGCCCTTTATAACCATAACCCCGTTAAGCAGGTCTTTCTTCCATTCGAGGCTCAGAGGACCTTCACCAATACTTATATCTATATCGGGCTGGTCTGCCTTTTCAACATTATATACCAGAGGCCCATAACGAAGGGCTACCCGGCCCCTGTCTGCCTCAATCCTCTCATCGGCCGTCACTTTCTGGACCTCCATGGGCATCTCCAGTTCAACCCTGTCGCCTTTCTTCCATGTCCGTTTTATGACAGCATAGCCTTTATCAGTCTGAGTACTTACCTGTTCCCCGTTTACAGTTAGTGACTTCAGACCCCTGACCTCCGGTACGGGGGTATAAAGCTCACTTGTGGTCCTGTCGGGAACCCTTATATGAAGGGTGAATTCCTTCTCAACAGCCGGGTTTATTATCATCGACACCTTTCCGCTCCAGGGATAGTCTGTTATCTGGACCATCTCAACATCGATGCCCGCAACATCCTCAACCTGAATGGTACTTCCAACGAACATATTCACATATAAACCATTTTCATCCTTAACATAGGTCCAGGTCGGTATCATAAGCAGTGTTCTGGGTATGTTTCCCACACAGCAGGGGCATGTATGCCATTGATATCTTGTCTGGGCCGAAGCCAGGGGGTTCTGGTAGTAAAAATGCTTCCCCTCAAGATCGACAGACCCAAGCAGGGCATTATACATGGTCTCCTCATAAAGGTCGGCATATTTCGCATCGTGATAGGCTATATTCATCTTATGCTGGAAGAAAATGAGTCCGCAGCTTGAACACGATTCACAGTAGGCATTGTTACGGAGCGAATAATCGGGTCCGAAACCTTCGGATGTCTCTCCGCTTCCTATTCCGCCCGTGAGATAGTACTTCCTGTTTACCATATTGTCCCACAGCGACATAACGGCGCTCTGATAGTCCACATCCCCTGTCTCGGCAGCAACATCCGACATGGCAGAGTAGTTATATGATGCCCTCACAGCATGGCCAACAGCTTCATACTGCTGCTGAACAGGAACGTGACTCTGGTCATACTCCGAACCATCGCGACGGGAATCGAGAAGGAACTTGGCCAGATTGATATAGTCATCGCCCTTTCCGCCACCTTCCATGTCATTGACAAATCTGCCGAATCTTACAAGGGCCTGTTCCATTCCCTGATGTCCGTCGTACCATTCTTTTTTACCCGGCCCTATGTTGGCCACCCAGCAGTCAGACAGTTTCTTTGCCGCATCGTACAGCCTCCTGTCTTTCCCTTCAGTGAGAGTATAATGATTAATGGCCGATTCTATGAAATATCCGGCTACATAACCTTCATGGTTCCCCCTGGTGGGTTCGTCCCACCGGGCTTTCCACCTGGTGGTATCGCGGAGTGTGTAGGCTGTCTGAAGGTAACCATCGGGCTCCTGTGCAGAAAGGATTATGGGTATCCACTCTTCGAGTGTGGCCTTCATCTTTTTCTGTGCTGCTATTATTTCCCTGTCGCCCCGTGGGTCTATCATAAGTGCTATACAGATTGACTCAATTGTCTGGTGTACCCATGCATTTGAAAATACGTATCCCAGATGAGTCCCATGAGGTTCACCCCTGAGGGCTTTGGTAGCCTCAATGAAATTATCAATACCTCCCTGACCGAGTGTAAGGTCATTTCTGTTAATCTGGTCGATACACCATGGTATCCAGTTAACCATAAGTGCTTTTGCCCTGTCATTCCAGAGAGGGCTGTCTATCTTATAACGTTTTGTATATACTACGTCGAGCCTTTCAGCTGGAGGAGGATCAGTCACAGTAACCAGCAACTGGGCAGATGATGTCATCCTGCCCTCCCTGGCCGTCAGTGTGAGAATATAATCACCGTGCTCTGAAAAAGTGGCAGTGGTCTCAAGTGCTTCCGGGTTGGCTATTGTAACATCTCCGGGGCCGGATGTTTTCGACCAGCTGAACTTCTTTACCGGTGTCACTGACCTGACCTCTCCGGAGAGATAGGTCTTACCGTTAAGCATCACAGTTCTGTCGTCACCTGGAAGAACAACAGGCGGATGATCAGGACTACCTGCGGCCTGGTACACCTGCCATTCGAGCAGTGCCGAGAGGGCCCTGTCGACTGAATCAACCTCAAGCCTTAGCCTTGTCGTCTTAACCTCATCGAATGAGGTTTCACTATAGGCATTGTTTTCAAGTCCGAAACCTGATGGATTCTGAACCCCGACAAAGTCATTACCGTCCCAGTACTTGATCCTGTAAGCCTGTGGAAGGGTTATGCTGTTCTCATGGTTCCACCAGTACACTGCAATTCTGTCGGTGGTCACCGGAAGATCCCATTGGTACTCGACATAGTGTGAAGTCAGGCGCTGAGGAGGCCTCGGACCGCCAGGAGCTCCGCCCTGTCGCAGCGGACCAGTATTGACGGGAACAAGACCATCATTAAGTGTAGCCATGGAAGTCCTGTTCTGAACCGATCCCGAGAAATCGGCGACAACGGCCAGATTATTTTCACCTGAACCGGCCTTCCGGTCACCCGTTGAACAACCGGCTGCAAACACTGTAAACAGTGCTGCAAGCATAAACATGCGGATCACAGCAGAATAATTCATAATATGGATTTTAGTTAATAATGAACAGATGAATCGCCCGACTATCCCTTTAGGTAAAAAATCCAATCCCTGCTGCAATCCCGGAGCCTGCTCCTTCTGCTGAAAACCTGCAAAAATATGGCGGGTGTTATATAGTATTATCCATGAGGCCAGCCAAACTCCCGTGTCAGTTCAGAGCTTTTGTTCTTTCTGGCACTGAAGGAATCCATACCATCATCTGACCTGGACCGCGGTTGTTCCATAGCGCATAGGGAATTAGAGTTACAGGCTCCTTTTCCTCAACCTCTGTACTTCCATCATTGGCTAACTTTGTCTGGTATCCGTAGGTCCTGATCACCTGGGTTCCTCCCAGCAGTTCGGGAACGAACTCTGTAGACACCGGTTCAGACGGATCGACATAAAGGTTAAGTATATTACCAGTATTATTGTCGGGCCATTCGGCACAGAAAATCACCGGTCCCCTCTGGAAGGCCAGCTTTCCCCTGTCATCCACTATCCTTTCATCTGCAACCACTTTTCTGACGGGCATGGGGATATGCAGTTCAATCCTGTCGCCCTTCGTCCACTTCCTGTCAACAGAAATATACCCACCAACGGGTTTATCATTAATGGCCTCACCATTGACGGTGACTCTTACCTCTTCCCCTGCATCTGAGGTAAAGCGGTACAGATCGCCGGGGATGGCCTCATTCACGGCCCATCCCGGAACACGTAGTTTGATGGTGAACCTTGAGGGTTTATCAGGACTGACATTGATCACCACATCTTCCTTCCACGGGAAGCCGGCTTTCTGTTCCAGTACTGTTCTCCTGCCTGAGATCATGATCTCAGCTTCATTGGAAGTATAGAGATTAATATAAAGTTCGTTATTGCCTGCGGCATAAATATATCCCGGTATAGCCGGAACAAATCGTGCTATATTTGAAGGACAGCATGCACATCCGAACCATTCACTTCTTGTGTGCTGACCCTCTGATTCAAGGGGATTGGGATAGAAGAACCTGTCGGCAGAAAGAGAAACGCCCGACAGCATGGCATTATAAAGGGTCTTTTCGAGAATATCGATGTATTTTCCCTCACCATGCAAAAGAAAGAGTCTGTGGTTGGTAAAGATATTTCCTATTGAAGCACAGGTCTCACAGTAGGCGGTCATATTGGGAAGGACAAAAGGTTCAGCGAAGCCTTCATTTCCTCCCGTGGCCCCTATTCCACCAGTGACATACATCTTCCCGTAAACGATATCCTCCCATATCCGTGTTATGGCATTCAGGTAAGCCTCATCTTTTTCAATGGCTGCAATATCGGCCATCCCTGAGTACATATATGTAGCCCTGACTGAATGCCCTACAGCCTCAGTCTGGTCTGCCACCCTTATATGAGCCTGGTTATATTCCTGTCCCTTTGGTCCGCGTATATCCAGGAAGAATCTTGCCAGATCGAGGTATCTCTTATCACCTGTAGCCCGGTAAAGTCTGACAAGACCCATCTCGATGACCTGGTGCCCCGGGTAAACCTTTACCCGGTCCCATCCGAAATCCTTATCCACCAGATCGGCCGACTTAACTGCTATATCGAGCAGGGTTCTCTTTCCTGTAGCCTGATAATGAGCTACGGCAGCCTCGTATAGGTGACCTATAT
>CAZXSW010000068.1:0-9506 GCA_964642615.1 uncultured Rikenellaceae bacterium
GGGATACCTGTTCCGTCCCATGTGTTGTCATCGTTCCAGTTCCCGCTGCTTATAGAGTGGTAGGTGGTCTGGGCCTTCAGATCTGAAATGCCCGATATCAGAAAGATGGCTGACAACAACAGTAATGACGGCAGTATTTTAAGGCTGGCTTTAAAGGCTGCCTGCAGTCTGCCGCATAGAGCGATATGGACACAAGTCTCAGTCAATCAACTAGGTCAGGTTAGATACAAAATAATATTTTCCTGCCTTCGCAATACTTTTAAAGGCAGGTTGTTCTGTTTCATCAATCAATAGATGTCCGCATCTCAACATTTAAACGGACTTTTTGCCAATATGTTACCACGACACCGATAAAGTTAGGGAGCAGGCATAATGGTGCCCTGTAACCAGACCGGAGTTACGGTAATATCAAAAGTCCTAAAATTAGTTCGAAGAGGGGACTGAAAAAGTTAACTATCAGCAGAATTTATTAACATTCCGACTGAAAAGGACATATTTATTTGACAGAGGTGAATCATCTAAAAAAAACAGAGATATGGAAAAAACCAGAACTTTCTTCCTATATCCCTGTCAGATAAGTAAATATGAAGACTTTGCTTTCTGTTTCAGTACTCAGATGACAAGCATTGCATCACCATATGTGCCAAAGCGGTATTTTTCCTTTACGGCTGTTTTATAGGCATCGAACAGCAGATCATAACCCGCGAAGGCTGCAACCATCATAAGAAGGGTTGAGTAAGGCAGCTGAAAATTGCTTATCATCATATCGGGTACCTTGAACTCATAGGGTGGAAAGATGAATTTATTGGTCCAGCCGTCAAAGGGCTTCAGATATCCGTTTGTTGACACCGAACTCTCGAGTGTCCTGACTACTGTTGTTCCAACGGCGCAAATCCTGTTTCTCTCATCCTTGGCCTTGTTTACTATTTCTGCTGCTTCATCGGATATTTTGATTCTTTCAGAATCTACCTTATGTTTGGTAAGATCCTCGACATCAACGCTTCTGAAGTTACCAAGACCCACATGGAGAGTGATCTCAGCCGATTTCACACCGATTATCTCAAGTTTCTTAAGGAGTTCACGGCTGAAATGGAGGCCCGCTGTAGGAGCTGCAACAGCTCCTTCGTGTTTTGCAAAGATGGTCTGGTACCTCTCATTGTCCTCAGGCTCTACAGGCCTGTTAATGAATTTTGGCAACGGTGTTTCCCCGAGACTGTAAAGAGTATGCTTGAACTCTTCGTATGTACCATCGAAAAGGAACCTGAGAGTCCTGCCCCTGCTGGTAGTGTTGTCAATAACCTCGGCCACAAGCAGGTCATCTTCCCCGAAATACAGTTTGTTCCCTATCCTTATTTTCCTGGCCGGATCGACAAGGACGTCCCACAATCTCTGTTCCCTGTTGAGTTCACGGAGCAAAAACACCTCAATCTCGGCTCCTGTTTTCTCTTTGTTTCCATAAAGCCGGGCCGGAAAAACTTTTGTATTATTTAAAACAAGAACATCGTTCTCAAGGAAATATTCAGTGATCTCTTTAAAAACCCTGTGCTGTATCTCCCCCGTTTTTCTGTTCAACACCAGTAATCTCGATTCATCCCTGTTCTCTGTGGGGTACAGAGCAATCAACTCCTGCGGTAAATTATACCTGAACTGCGATAACTTCATAATATATATATATGTATTTTTTCATTAAAGAGAAATCCTTTATACGGATGATTTTCAGATTTGTTTCATTTCTTCTAGAAATTCTTCAAATTTTTCAAGTGTAAATGCATCACCGATCCTGTTTGGTCCGATGGCGGTTCGTTCAAGGGCTGACAGATAAGCCCCGCTGCCGAGGGCTTTTCCAAGGTCGCGTGCGAAAGATCTTACATAGGTCCCCTTGCTGCAGACTATTTTCACCCTTATCTCAGGCATGTCAAAGGAGATGAGGCTTATCTCCCTGAAGAAAACCCTTACAGGGGTTAACTCCCTGTTTATTCCTTTTCTGGCAAATTCGTAGGCTCTTTTGCCGTCGATAAATTTCGCAGAATGCAGGGGCGGAAGCTGCATCTGTTCGCCCACGAAACTTTCGAGAACCTGTTTAAGCAGATCCCCAGTTACATGATTTGTGGGGTACTCAGCATCGACCTCAGTCTCAAGGTCGTAAGAAGGTGTGCTCTTACCTATTGTCACAGTAGCAAGGTATTCCTTATCGAGATCCCTGAACTCTTCTATTCTTTTCGTAGCTTTCCCTGTGCAGAGTATCATAAGTCCGGTTGCAAGCGGGTCAAGAGTACCGGCATGTCCAACCTTTATTTTCTTAATACCCAGGCAGCTTCTGATCATAAACCTCACCTTGTTCACCAGATCAAAAGAAGTCCAGTAAGCAGGCTTGTCGAACAGCAGTATTTTCCCATCCTCAAAAATGTTCTTCCGCAAAGGCTCCATTTAGGCCAAAAAAAGTGTTAGCACGCCGATTGCTGCGCAATATATAGAAAACCAGATCATTTTACTTTTCCGTACCAGGGCTATCATCCATTTGCAGGCCAGATATCCAGAGACAAATGCTGCTGCGGCACCTGTTAACATTATTAGAACACTGGTATCACCGATTTGTTTATCTGCAGATGAAAAATCAACAATGAAGGCACCGATTATCGGGATTATCACCATCAGAAAGGAAAATTTTGCCAGTTCGTCTTTCCTGTTGCCAAGTATGAGGCCTGTGGATATTGTAGCCCCCGACCTTGATATTCCAGGGATAACGGCTACTGCCTGGGCTATCCCTATTATCAGGGCATCAAGGTATCCGATGTGACGTTCGCGGTTTTTAAGAAAGTGCCCCAGTGCAAGCAGAAGGGCTGTAACAAGAAGCATTAGTCCTATGAAGTGCATATCTCCGCTGAACAGGTTCTTAACGTTTTCTCTGTATAAGAGTCCGGTAACGGCAACCGGTATCATCGATATAAAAAGTTTTCTTGTGTAAAATCTTTCCTTATCCCGGCGCTGGATGAAGGAGCGTTTGAAAAGGATGGCAATATCCCTTCTGAACACCACTATGGTACTCAGTACAGTTGCTCCGTGAAGAGCCACGGTAAAATAAAAATTCTCTTCGGCATTTATGCCGAAGAGGAATTTCCCTATCTCAAGGTGTCCCGAGCTGCTGACAGGCAAAAATTCAGTCAGGCCCTGAACCAATCCAAGAAGAATAGCTTCAAGCCAGTTCATCAGCAAATTTTATCAATCCCTATTCCTCCCTGTTTTTGGGTTTTCTCATGATAGCCCAGATCTCAAAGACAAAACCGGCCAGAACAACAAGTGGGGCAAGTGTGATTCTCCTGAAGCTGAATATCTTTTCACTGAACACGTTGGGATCATCAGACTTACCGCCCAGCATAAGCAGAAAACCGGCAACAATGATCAGAAATCCAATTCCAAGGAGTTTATAGTTTTCCCTGGGCAGTGCAAAGTTTGAATTATCTTTTTTTTCAGTTTTTGGGGCCATAATCCTTTTCAATAATATAGTTTATCTTCCGGAATACTTAAATACCTGTTAACCGACAGATATGTTGAAAGTACATTTATAAGTATTCCGGCAAAAATAAGAAAAACACCAAGTAAAGCCAGCAGTTGAAGGCTCTGTGAACTGAAAAGGACAAAGAATTCCTTTTCAATAAAGAAGATCAATGCCATCAGTAGTCCCATTGCTATCAGAGCGGCTATTACACCATGATATATACTTCTCAGCAGGAAGGGTTTTCTTATGAAGGCCCCTGTTGCCCCAACCAGTTGCATGGTCCTGATAAGAAACCTCTTTGAATAAATTGACAGTCTGATGGTATTGTTTATTATTGTCACTGCAATCAGGAAGAGGAAAGAACTCAGCACAAGAAGGAAAAGACTTATCCTGCGTATGTTCTCGTTTATCTTGACAAGCAGTGACTCATTCACATAGACCTCGTTTACGAATGGATATTCTGTAACGTACTTCTCAATCCGGGTAACGCTGTCGGGGTGGGTATATCCGGCGTAGAGGTAGACGTCAATTGTGGGAGGGAGCGGGTTATCACCAAGAAAGCTTATAAAATCCTCTCCCAGTTCTTCCTTCATCTTTTCGGCGGCAGCATCCTTTGATACGTATTCTGTCGATTTCACATAGGGCTTGGCATCCAGATCCTTCTGAAGCATCCGTATATCAGCCTCCTTTGCCTGGTCGTCGAGCATAATTGAAAAAGAAAGGCTTTCCCTGAGGTAATCTGAAAGTTCCCTGGCGTTAATAAGAAGAAGTCCGAGGATTCCGACCAGAAAAAGAACAAGAGAAACACTAATCACCAGTGTAAGGTAAGAGCTCCTTAGCTTTGTCTTTGAAAATTCAGTTCCTTGTTTTTTCACATTTTAACCCTCATCCAGTATTTGTTGTATCCTAAGTTCGAAAGCCACTGCGGTAACAGTAGGGGTATATTTAGTCAACAACTGTTATCCATCCGAATTCATCCGGCTCATCACCACATTGAATGGCGACAAGCTTGTTATACAGTTTCAAGGTTATCTCGCCCGGCTCGCAGTCTTTTCCATATTCATAAACCTTATTGGTCTCCGGATCAAAGATCTTCCAGATAGGACTTATAACAGCTGCAGTACCACATGATCCGGCTTCGTCGAATGTTGATAGTTCCCCTACCGGAACAGGTCTTCGTTCAGTCTTCATCCCCATTGATTCAGCAAGGGTAATAAGACTCATATTGGTTATCGAATTAAGTATTGATTCCGAATCCGGAGTTATGTATGTATTATCCTTGATCCCGAAAAAGTTAGCCGGACCGCACTCGTCGATATATTTTTTCTCTCTTGCATCAAGGAAGAGAGTATTTGTATAGCCAAGTTCCTTTGCTGCAAGCAATGCCCTGAGGCTGGCTGCATAATTCCCCCCAACCTTGAAGTTACCCGTACCCTTTGGAGCAGCCCTGTCTACATCCCTGCAAATGATTGTGTTCACAGGTTTTACTCCCTCCTTGAAATACGGTCCGACAGGCGTGACAAAGATCAGGAAAGTGTACTCGCCGGAAGGCTTGACGCCTACCTCTGCGCCACTTCCGTAAAGAAGGGGTCTTATATAAAGGGTGGCACCTGAGCCATAGGGTGGTATAAACCTCTTATTGAGCTGTATAACTTTAAAAAGAGCCTCCTTGAAAAGCGTTTCGGGAACCTGGGCCATTTTGATGCCATCGGCCGATAGCCTCATCCGCTTCGCGTTCTCTTCCCACCTGAAAAGTCTTATCTTTCCATCTTTCCCCATATAGGCCTTAAGCCCTTCAAATGCCTCCTGACCATAATGCAAGCCTGTTGCAGCAATATGAATATCAATATATTCAGATGTTGAAACTTCGATTTCACCCCATTTGCCGTCTTTATATTTACAGCGTACATTATAATCCGTCTTTATGTATCCAAAAGACAGATTTTTCCAATCAAGATTATCCATTTGAGTTAATTTTAAAAAATTTCCTGTAAAATTACATCAATAAAACCAATCCTGGTCAGAAAAATTATCCTAAATTGGCTCTTTGCCCAAATTTTCAAGCTGACTGATCTGTTCCCCGGCACTTATACTTCTCATGATGCGGGCCGACCCGGTAAGGAAACCATGCTTAAGCAGAAGCTGTTTCTGATCCTCCTTCCAGGCTTCCCAGTCAATACTATGTCCGTTCTCATTTCTTTCCCTGAACTCCCTGCGTGTGAGAGTCAGGAAGTCAACCCTTCCCAGATAATCGTACCTTGCATCATGCAGTATCCGTGCAGCATCCGACTCGTGAACATCACTGTATGATTCTGTTATCAGGGCTGTTGCTGCCATGATGTACCTGTCGCTAAAGCCAAACCGCGGGAGCAGTTCTGAAACAAGCATACATGAAGCACCTGCCGGATCGTCATAATTGCTTATATAACCCGTAAGTAGGAATAAAGCCGCAAGCCGGAGGCTCAGATACCCTTCGCCTCCAAGTTGTTCGGCGTTGGCCAGCAGATCGGTCTGGCTGCATATACTCCTTACCATTGAGGTATTGTGAAAATAAAGGTCGGGAGGGGCCTCCTCTTCAAACATCCTGAACACGTGATCCTCAAGATCCTGGAGCCTTATGAGCTGCATCTTAAGTCTGAAAGCATCATTTGGCAACCCGCTTTCATCAGTCAGTTCCGGAAGAATCCCGCTCACAAAATACATATCCAGCTCCCCCTTATACTTCACAGGCATCCTTCCACGGTGCTCGCATACAAAGAAGTCCCTGACAAACTCATAAGTTGTACCTGAGATATTGATTTTGCCACCTACCCCCGACGATTCCATCCTGCTTGCCGTATTTACCGTATCTCCCCATATGTCGTATGAGAGTTTCTTGTGACCTATAACCCCGGCCACCACACTTCCAGTATGTATCCCTATCCTTATATCCCAGAATTTCATACCTGATACCTCGGTTGACTCCTTGAGTTTCTTCATATAATCCTGAACCTCAAGAGCTGCAAGAACCACCTCGACAGGGTTTGTCCTGTTCTTTTCCGGGATACCTCCCGCACACATATAGGCATCCCCTATTGTCTTAATCTTTTCGATATGATATTTCTCAACAACAGAATCAAAATGAAAAAAGAAACGGTCGAGTTCATCAATAAGGACCTCAGGGTTCATCTCTTCAGCAATGTGCGTAAAACCCTGGATATCAGAAAAAAGTACCGTGACAAAGTTATATCTTATCTTTTCTGCCTTACCCGTCAGGATTATCTCATCGGCAGTATTCTTTGGCAACACATTTTCAAGAAGGGCCTCACTCTTTTCCTTTTCCATTATTAGGTCCTCGGTTCGCTTGTTAATGATCTGCTCAAGCATGTAAACCCTTTCTGCAAATCTAAGCTCCAGTATATTGTAAAGAACCCATCCAAGTATCAGTGGAAGAATTACATAGAAGACGATTGCCGGGAGTGACCTGTACCATACAGGGAGTATCCTTACAGCAAGGGGAGGGAGCTGACCGGACTCTCCTCCCGGCATACGGTAAGAAATCATAAGATTATATCTGCCTGAAGGCAGATTAGTATATTCCCTGTAATTCCTCTCCTGCCACACCGGATCTGACCTGTTAAAGCCTTCAAGGGAGAATCTGTAAGAGATGTTTTCAGATGGCTGGCACCCGAAAAGTATATTGTTTTCACTGTTTCGGGCAACCAGTACATAGTCTTTACCGGTCCATACAGCCATAGCTCCCTCTTCAGCCCTTATAACCCTGCTCCCATTGATCTCAATCGAAGCCAGAAAAGGCTTTTCAACCGGTCCGGCCGCCAGCGCCCGTGAAATGCCTGCCAGTAAAAAGAGAGGCACGATGACCATGCGCATACCGTTAAGCTTCAGGTAATGGAACATATAGCCGGATAAATATTTCTGTAACCTTTCCAAATGTAACACATAATAAAGTCAGGTCAAAAGGAATGCCCTATATTTGATTAATTTTGAAATCCCCAACCGTTACGATTATGCAACTAGTCTTTGCCTCAAACAATAAACATAAGATTAAAGAGATCAATGATATACTCGGATCCGGTATCCGCCTCCTCAGCCTTGGCGACATAAAGATGGAGGAAGATATCCCCGAAGATGAGCATACACTAGAAGGTAATGCCCTTGCCAAAGCCCGCTACATCCAATCTGCTACCGGACTGGATGTGTTTGCCGATGACACCGGTCTGGAGGTAGATTACCTTGATGGTCAGCCGGGTGTTCATTCGGCTCGATTTGCCGGTCCTGAAAAAGACTCCGGTGCAAATATTGACAAGCTGCTTTTGCTTCTGGGAAACACATACAACAGGAGGGCAAGGTTCCGGACCGTTATTGCCCTAATCTCAGGCGGCAGGGAATATCTTTTCGAGGGAACGGTAAACGGCACCATAACAGTTGACAAAAGAGGCAGTGAAGGATTTGGTTATGATCCTGTTTTTATTCCCGACGGGTACGACTTAACCTTTGCAGAGATGAGCCTTTCTGAAAAGAACAGGATATCCCATCGCTCCATGGCTTTCGGAAAGCTTAAGGAATTTCTTGAAGGTAATCAATCAGATTCGTGATTTTTACTTCAGTAGTTGAAAAAAGTTGCATTAATAACATTATCACACCTCATGGTCGCCGCCGGCCTCCAGGGACAATCTCCTCCGGGCTCATGGACCGATCATCTTAATTATTCCACTGCCTTGCATGTTACCCTTGCAGGCAATAAGGTATATGCCTCAACAGGCTCATCGCTGCTCGAGTACGACACCGGCTACGGCGAAGTGAAAAAACTATCTAAAGTAACGGGATTGACAACAACGGGAATCAGTGCCATTGCATGGTCGGATGAAAATGCTGTACTTGTAGTTGTATATAACAGCCTTGATATAGACCTTGTAACAAATAATAAGATTTACAATATTCCTGATATCCGCGAAAGATATCCCTCAGGAGGGATAAAGATCTTCAGGGCAAGGACCTCGGGACGCTATGCATATCTGGCAACAAATTCGGGAATAGTGGTTATTGACCTTCAGAAAAGGGAGATAAGGGATACCTGGAACCCGCTGCCCCCGGGACAGGGGACTGATATCTTCGATATTGCCATCTCCGAAGAGGATGTCTATGCCGCAACAGCCAAAGGCATCTTCTATGCCGGAAAGAACCAGACCGGGCTCTCATGGTCAGGCAGCTGGGAACCTGCGGAATTTATTCCCGGACCGGAGGGCTGCTTTACCGGTATACTTTCCTCAGGTTCAACACTTTTTGGTGTGAGAAAGGGGTCTTCTGAGGCAGACCCTGATATACTATTTTCAATATCGGCGGGGAACAATTACAATATCTTAAGTACAGGCAGCAGATTCAGGTATATCGATGCCTCCAGTGATGGTTTTACCCTTTCATCGGCAGGTTCAGTAAGGCTTTTCAGCCATTCAGGCTCACCGGCCGGAGAGATTCATGATTATGGCTGGGGACTCCCTGATATCTCTCAGGCCGTGGCCACCGGTGATGAGATTTGGATTGCCGACCAGGAACACGGTCTTGTCAGAGGGCGGGGGTTATCTGAATTCATCAATATAACGGTAAACGGTCCCGCCTCGAACTATGTAGCCGGGATAAGCTCAGGAAAAGGAATTACAATCGTATGCGGAGGCGGAAGGGATCATTCATTCAATGGCCTTGAGAGACCATTTTCTGTTTCAGTTCACTCCGGAAACCTCTTCCTGAACTATGTCTCAGAGACTGTAAACGACGCCATGAAAGCTGTGATGATGCCAGGTGCCGGCTTTCATTTCTTTGTATCATCATGGGGCGGCGGACTCATAGAATTCAGGGACAACACTCCGGTGAACCACTATACCGGGACTAACTCCCCGCTGTCGGCTGCATACGGAACTCCAGGGGACATAAATATAAGCGGGATGGCGGCAGATAAAAATGGCAACCTATGGATGGTACATCCTGGACCCGGCAATAACATAAAGGTCCTTAA
>CAZXSW010000069.1:0-9162 GCA_964642615.1 uncultured Rikenellaceae bacterium
TAATCGGGCAACAAATATTTAGAATTTATTGTCTATAAAATCCAGTAAATGAAAGGAAAAGAAAACAAGAGAAAATAGATTTACTTTCCGATACAGAAGTTTTTGAATATGTTATCAAGAAGCTCATCTGTTGTTATTTCACCCGTTATCTCGCCAAGGTAATGGATGGCCTGACGTATATCCATGGCTATCAGATCCCCGGGAAGACCACTGTCGAGTCCCGAAATAACCCGTTCCAGACTCTCAGCCACATAATTCAGGGCCTCGAAATGCCTGGCGTTGGTTACTATTATATCTTCCCGGCCTATCCTGTCTGCCTCGGTAAGCCTTAGTATACTGCTTTTGAGCTCCTCCAGTCCTGTCTTCTCTTTTGCGGAGATAAATATAAGAGAGTCGCCTGCCTCTTCCCTCAATCCGGCTTCAAGGTTTTTTATTTCTGCAGGACTTATCTTATCTTTCTTATTTACAACAACAAGAAGCTTCTTATCTGAATCTTCCATTAATGTCCTTATCGCTCTGATACGGTCTCTGATGGCCTCCGGCGAATCACCGGGATCATCAACCAGGAGGATAAGTGATGCCTGTCTTATCTTTTCGTGAGTTCTCTTAATTCCCATGTTTTCAATAAAATCGGGGGTCTCCCGCAATCCTGCAGTATCGATGAACCTGAATACCAGTCCTTCAATAACCATAGTATCCTCGATGGTATCCCGGGTAGTCCCGGGAATTTCTGAAACGATGGCCTTTTCTTCATTGAGAAGGGCATTAAGCAGGGTTGATTTGCCTGAGTTGGGTTTCCCGGTTATTGTTACCGGAATACCGTTTCTGATTATGTTTCCGAGTCTGAACGATTCAGAGAGCCTGATGGCGACATCCCTGACTTTTTTTGCAGCATTTCTAAGCTGCCCTCGGTCGGCAAACTCAACTTCCTCCTCTCCGAAATCGAGTTCGAGTTCGATCATTGATGTAAAATGAAGAAGTTCGGCTCTCAATACAGATATTTCTGAAGAAAATCCTCCTCTCATCTGGTTCAGAGCGATTCTGTGTGAAGCTCTTGACCCTGATGATATTAGGTCGGCCACGCCTTCTGCCTGAGAAAGGTCCATTTTACCATTCATGAAAGCTCTCATTGTAAATTCACCCGGTCTTGCCGTCACCGCACCCTTTCGCACAAGGAGTTCCATGATTCTCATGGTTATATAAGGAGATCCATGACATGAGATCTCAGCCATGTCCTCACCTGTATAGGAATGAGATTTCCTGAAAAGGCTCAGCAGTACCTCGTCAACCAGCTCTTCTCCATCCCTGATCTCACCGTAAGCAACCCTGTACCCTTTCATTTTTGCTATATCAAGCTGGCTGTCGGAAGGGAAAAAGACTTCCCTGCAGATCTCAATTGCCTTTTGTCCGCTTATCCTTATCACCACGATAGCCCCGCCTGCAGAGGTGGCAGGAGCACAGATAGTCTCTTCCTTTCGTAACATTAATGATCTTTTTCAGGGAGCAAATTTACAAACTTTAGCTGCCCATACAGCAAAGCCGCAGGTATTTATGAAAAGACTATCGGGTTAAAGAGAAAAACGGGCGGTATATGCCTTGAAAATCTTTACTTATCATTGTCTTTCCAGGTTCTGAACCGTAAAAAAAGTTTCATCGACTTCTATACCTTCAGTTATCTGACTGAAAAGGATCTCAGACTTTCTTCCGGTGAGCAGGTTGTTGGCAGTCATATTCTCAACCATATACTTACCTCCTGACAAAGGATGGATGCTCCTTATCTCAATTACCTTAAACAGCTTATTTTCAAAATTATAGAATTCCATTTTCCTGATCTGATAGTTTTCCTGGCCTATATAACTGAGTTTTCTCGAGAATCCGTATTCATCGGCCTTGTCGTCACCGGCAGGGATACTTTCAATAATCCATTGTCCGTCTGCTCCCGAGTCACCGGTATGCCGGCTTGTAAAATCCGAAACGGGAGGTGAACTCATATCTGAGTTTGAGAATTCTGAGCTCATAAAACTTTTCCCCTTTTCTTTTGTGACGATTCTCCGGGTTTTTTTTAGCGCCGGAAGATATATCCACATCTCATCGGCAAGTGTTTTATTGTCAACGACAAGCATCGATGTACCTCTCACATCGGCCGGATCAAGGAACCTTATGAGCCTCTTTTCCACGTCATCCTTATTACTCATGCTTGTCATGGAAATGGTCCGGTTTCTTACAGATCCGTTTTTTTCAGTTATAGTGAGTTTTATAGTGGCACTCATGGAACCAGTAATACTGAGTTCCCGGCTTTTTGCCAGAATGGTATTGGCATCAGGCTGTTGTGATGTTGCCTGCAAAAGCGGCAGTAGTAACAACAACAGAATCATTTTTCTTTTCATGTGTTTTATTATTTAAAAGTTTTGTATTGAATCCGATGAATCCTGGTCTGTACCTTACAAGGATGGCAGGAATAATGACCAGAGCGCCGAAAAGGCACGAAAAGATGGAGAGAGTAACAAGGTATCCGAAGAATCTTATGGAAAGGAAGCCTGAAATCATAAGTGCCGAGAAACCCGAGATAACCCCCAGGGCATTTATAATAATGCTCCTGCCAATGGTTTTCATAGCTGCCCCCAGAGCCTCGTTATATTCCATTCCCGATTTTAACTTAAGGTTAAAGCTCCAGATAAACTGAATTGTGAAGTCGACTCCGACCCCGATCATAAGTGAAGAAAGAAGAGCAGTAGCTGCATCGAGGGCAATGCCTGTATAACCCATAAATCCGAACATTATACAGATTGAGGCGACAAGGGGAATAATGCTTATCAGACCACCCTTAAGTGACCTGAAGATGATTGTCAGAAGCAGCAGTACCGTCCCGATGGCAAATAGCAGTGACACGACCTGACCCTTGATTATTGACCTGGCAAAATCGGCCATGATGATGGCATATCCGCCGGTGGTGACCTCTCCGGGAAATGACTCTGTAAGCACTCCGATCCTGTCTTTGAGATTTCTTATGACATGATTCTCCGGCTCCGAAAGCCTTATTAGCAGATGTGCACTGGAATTGTCGCTGTTGATGAGCTGCCTGAAATCATCCTGGTCTCCACTCATATAATATAATTCAAACATCTGTGCAATGGCTTCCCTTGATTCGGGAATCCTGTCATACCCATCTTCACCAACAGTATAGATAGCCTTACTCATCTCTCTTATTGCCTGTGATATACTAAATACTGAGCCGACTCCTTTTTCATTCCCTAGTTCCAGGGTGAGCCTGTCAATGCCGTCCATTACAAGGGGGTCGGTTATATCCCCGTCAATCATTACTGAAACGGTCTGTGATCCTCCGAATTTAGTGTTGATAAGATCTGAAGCCAGGCGTACCGGGTGGTTTTTTGAAAAATAAGTCTCCTGGTTTGTATTTATCTTCAGAAAGACAGCTCCCGATGAGATAACTGCAATAGCTGCGACAGAAACAAGCAGTATTTTGCCAGAGTGTTTTATTATCATATCAGAAAGCCTTTCAAGGATGACATTGAAGATGCGACTGTTGTTTTTTTTCTTCTCCTCAGTTTCTGCTGAAGATCCTCCTGCAAGGATAAAAGCAGGGATAAGGAAAAGACTTAGAAGCAGTGCAAGAATAACACCTGCGGCTGCAAGAACCCCAACCTGCCGGGCGGGAATGATTGAATGGGTGAGAAGACCAAGAATCCCGGCCACTGTCGTGAGTCCGCTGAAAAGGACTGGCATTTTGAGGGAACTGAGAACACTCTTTACGCGATCAATGCGGGAAGCATCCCTGTTTTCAATACTGAGTTCCTGGTACCTGGCAGTCAGATATATACCATAGTTATTGGCTACTGCAATAAGTATTACCGGAACGAGCATGGTGATTATTGACATTTTCCAGCCCAGGAGGGGCAAAAGGGCAAGGCTGAAAAGTGTTGAAAGAACAACCACTGCAAAGGGCATCATCACATAACGCCATTTCCGGAGGTTAAGCTTTAATACCACAAGCATTATGATAAGAGCCAGGGGTACAAGTACCGCAGCATCACGTGCCACGTCCTTAAGCAGATACTGCCTTATATAAGGCAATCCGCCCTTCAGAATCGTTGTATTACCTGGATGTGAAGCTATGACTGAGTCAATGGCCGCAATGGTTGTTCCTTCTGACTCCGAATTATTTACCGTGGCGGTAATTGAGGCTGTTGTCAGATCGGATGAGACGACTATGTCACGGGCAAACCTGTTATTTTTAAGATCCTCGCCCAGAAGTCTCAGCTGGTCAGGATCCTCAGTAACCTCCATTATAACACGATCTGCAATCATGAAACCATCCTGGCTTTTTATGCTCCTCACTGTAAACGGGGACATTCTGCTGCTGACACCGCCTATTTTAGAAAGAGATCTGTCTATATTCCTGATCTGTACAAGATTGTCATAAGTTATAACAGAGGAGTCGGAAAACAGTATCATAACAATATCCTGGACTCCGAATTTCTCCTCAATCCTGTCAGTCTCAACCCTCGAATCAATTGAAGCAGGAATGTAGTTTCTTATCTCCGGGTCTATTTTCATTCCCGGAATCAGCAGCGCCGAGGCGAGAACAATAGCCGCTGAGAAAGCAATAATTAGCCAACGGAACCTATAGATAAATTTTGTCATATCATTAAAAATCAAATCTCAGTGAAACATAAAAGCCATTCATAAAGTCATTTACAAGATCATACAGGGATGCTTCTCTCCCTGAGTAAAGCTCGGCGCCGGCAGTAAGTGTCATGCCATCAAGCGGCTTGTATTTCATTTCGGGAATAAGCAGCAGATCACCCGTGGTCCAGTTAAACATACCGGTTACCGAGGGTAGCAACCGGCCATAAGCCAGATCTGCTTCAACTCTTAAGGTGGCGTAATGTGAATACCTGTCAGCCTGGTAATTATAGAGTCTGTTGAAAGCTGCAACCTGCTGTCTTATATAGGCCGGCATATCGAATCCGGGGGTTGAAAGCAACTGGAGCATCCTTAGCGGATCAACCTCTGTTCCGAATATTGGCTGCGCATCTGAAGGAGTAAAATTATCTATATACTTACCACAATATTCGGCTGTTATTGTCCACCTTCCCGGCATCCAGTCCATGCCGGCCACCCATTTCAGTTCAGGTAGAGGAACATATTCGTATTCCCTGAACGACAGCGAAGGCTGGGCCCATGCAACTTCCCCCCTTATTCCGAAAGGGCCGGCTGCAGTTTCAAAATCGATTCCTGCAACCCTGTTCCTGTATGGCTTTAGCTCAAGACCGATCACTGGCATTGAAAGGGGTTGGGAAGGATCGAATACAAAGTAGTCAAGCCTGATTCCGGGCATGGGATCGTAGCCGTCAAACCAGCTCAGGCTCCAGTCAATTCCTCTAAGGTGAAAGGAAGCCCGAAGCCCGTAGCTGAAGATTCCCTTGCCACTTATAACTGATTTCGACTGATCAATGATTACATAGTCGGGAAGGGGAAAGGGATCTATTATAAGCCGGGATGACCTGTGAAGAGGGGTTGCAAGTACTTCAAGACTTACAGCATTAACAGGATGCCATTTAACTGAGGACAGTATATTACCCATATCCATATCCTCCCTGTCAGGCGATCTCGATATCATGTTTACAGGGGAAAACCTTGAAACAGGATTTGTAAAATCACCCCGTCCCCATTTTATTATCTGCCGTCCGAAGGAGATATCCCATTTCCCGGCATTTAACTGAATATATGCTTCCCTGAGGTCGAAGGTACTTACAGGCTCATTGAACTCGGTACCGTATCTGAACCTGAGATCTGTATAGGCCTTCAGATTTCGTCCGTTTCCGGCATTTATTTTAAGCCCCAGGTCTGAAAAAATGGCCGGAAAATTTACCTGAGGATCTCCCTTATCCTTCCATGCATAAAATCCGCCCCTTACGAAACCGTTAATCGCCGGACCCTGTTTAATTATAAGGTCGTCAGAAGGAGTTTCCTGATCCTGAGCGGCGGAAAGCAACGTTAACAACAATAGGTTTCCCAGTAAAAGGAATCTTTTCATCTGCGCTTTTTACGCAAATAAAAGCCATTATTCACTGTTTGTCGACTTACCCGCTCAGCCCGTACCACAAAACCACAAGTACAGGTCCGTCCCGCCGGGATTGAACTAACTGTCCGTACCGGCCTTTCCTTCCCTGAACTCGCTGGGAGTCATTCCGGTCTGGCTCTTGAAGAATGAGTTGAAGGTGGTCTTGGAGTTAAAACCGGCATCAAAGGCGATGGCAAGGATGGTGAAATGGTCGTATTTCGGATCACCGAAGCGTTCGATAACCTCCTTCACCCTGTATTCGTTTATAAAGGTGAAAAAGTTCCTGCCATATTTCTCATTAAGTACCTGGGTGATGTGATGCCTGGGGATGCCTGTTTTCCTGGAGAGATCGTGTATAGAAAGATCTCCGTTGAGATACGGCTTACCCGTTTCCATATAAGCTATAAGTTTCTTCAGGTATTTATCTGCCTGTGTATCTTTGAGGCCGCTTTTAATATACTTCTCCTGGCTTTTCCTGTCCTCGTTAGCCTCCCTTACAACTTCGCCGAAGATCTCGGGCTGCCTGATTCCGTAAAAGCTGTATATTACTGAAAAAGCTGTTATAAATCCGAAGATGACAAAATAGGGGTCAAAGGGTATGAAATCGCCGATCATATTGAGACCTCCGAGAATAAACAGGATCAGAAATGCTACATAAAAACTGATTGAAATGATTTTCAGCCAGTTAAGTGTAACCCTACCTGAAGTAAATGAAATGAGATCCTTAAGGTTCCGCTGATGCCTCCTTATATCAATAAAGGCAAGGATGCTGTAGACAGTCACTGAGAGAAAGAAACATATTCCATATACTATCCTCAGTGAAATGAACCTGTCGGGTGAAAAGAATATCCTGAGATCCTTCATCATTGGTATATTCCTGAAGATGACCGAAACAGTAAGGAAGACCACGAACGGAATAAAATGCAGCAGGGAATACCAGTTGAATTTCCTTTCCTTGCGGGTCATGAACCCGACATACAGGTAGAGGAGTGGCCCGTAAGTAAATGCAACGAAATAAAACGAATACATCTCAAGGACCGTCCTGTTTACAAGAGCAGTTGTAAGCTCAATACATATAAGGAACAACCAGGCGGCCATAAGTCTGTTGGATGTCGTCAGGGGTTTCCTGGTGGCGATAAGCAGGCCGGCAAAAAAAGACTGAGTGATTCCAATATACAATACCGGTTCAATATTTTCCATAAAGGGTATTGATAATTATTTCAAATATAATGAAAACAGGGCAAATTAGGTATATTTGGAAATGGTGTTTCCAAACACCTTATCGTTTGTTTAACCTCAATGGATAAATATGAGTATTCTGGTCAACAGGGATTCAAGAGTAATTGTCCAGGGATTCACCGGGACTGAAGGGACATTTCATGCCACGCGGATGATTGAATACGGAACCGTTATAGTCGGTGGCGTTACACCCGGAAGGGGTGGGGAAGTTCATCTCGGACTGCCGGTTTTCAACAGTGTCAGGGATGCAGTTAAGGCTACCGGAGCCGATGTCTCAATAATCTTTGTTCCACCGGCAGCAGGCGCTGATGCCATCCTTGAGGCCGCCGAAGGCGGAATAAGACTTATAGTTGCCATTACAGAGGGTATTCCTGTTTCCGACATGGTAAAGGTTAAGGAGTACCTGAAGTCTTTCGACTGCAGGCTGATAGGACCTAACTGTCCCGGAGTCATCACCCCCGGCGAAGCCAAGGTGGGCATAATGCCGGGCTTCATCCACAGCAAAGGGAGTGTGGGAGTGATCTCCCGCTCGGGAACCCTTGCCTATGAGGCGGTGGACCAGGTGACCCGCCTGGGAATGGGACAATCGACAGGACTGGGTATAGGAGGAGACCCGATAGTGGGCACATCCATCCTGGATGCAGTTAAGCTAATGATGGAAGACGATGAAACAGAAGCCATTATTATAATCGGAGAGATAGGAGGGAACATGGAGTCTGAAGCTGCTTTGTGGATAAGGGAACATAGCACAAAACCGGTTATAGGTTTCATTGCCGGACAAACAGCCCCTAAAGGGAGGAGAATGGGCCATGCAGGGGCAATCATTGGAGGAGCTTCAGATACTGCTGAATCAAAAATCAGGATAATGCAGGAATGCGGAATCCATATGGTTATATCACCTGCCGGAATAGGATCGGCCGTGGCTGAAGCCCTTGGAAGGGATCAAAAATTATCCCGATGAATGACTTTATCACTTTATGTTATATTTGTGGAAATTTTTAACCAGGAAACAGATGAAATTACTTGAAGGGAAAACTGCTCTGATTACAGGAGCTTCAAGAGGAATCGGCAAGGCCATAGCTCACAGGTTTGCACTGGAAGGCGCAAACCTTGCTCTTACCAATGTCGCTGATGATGAAGAATTTGCAGCTACCATAGACGAACTCAGGAAACTGAATGTCAGGGTTAACGGATACATTTCAAATGCAGCAAATTTTGCTGACTCACAGAGAGTCGTGGTTGACATAATGAAAGATTTCCCCACTATCGACATCCTAGTAAACAATGCAGGCATAACCCGCGATACCCTGCTAATGAGGATGACAGAAGATCAGTGGGATGCCGTTATAGCTGTGAACCTCAAGTCGGTGTTTAACCTCACCAAAGCTGTTCTTCAGCCGATGCTTAAGCAGAAAAATGGTTCGATAATAAATATGAGCTCAGTGGTCGGAGTATCAGGAAATGCGGGACAGAGCAATTATTCAGCCTCTAAGGCAGGTATTATCGGTTTCACAAAAAGTATTGCAAAAGAACTCGGATCGAGGAATATCCGCTGCAATGCCATTGCCCCCGGCTTCATCCTGACGGAGATGACTGATAACCTTCCGGCCGATGTTAAAAGCGAATGGATAAACAAGATACCTCTCAAAAGAGGAGGAACCCCTGAAGATGTGGCCAACACAGCACTTTATCTTGCAAGCGGACTGTCTTCTTATGTAAGCGGACAAACAATTCATGTCTGCGGAGGTATGTTAACTTAAAAATATTTTGTATATTTGTAATTCCGCAGGGCGCCTATCCTTATAGCACGAGGAAATGCAGCGAGACATATTTATTCC